>NZ_JRNX01000031.1 GCF_000786645.1 Halobacillus sp. BBL2006 | reverse complement strand
CTTTGTGAGTCTCTCGGGACTCAATTAAAACGTGTGCTGGTTTCGACTAAGCGACGCCATTTTTTCTTTGTTCGTTCTGAGTTTCTTGTTCTGGTGCTTCGAACATACTCCCATTTCCTTCTCCTTTTTCTTTGCCTGGAAGGATCAAGTTCAGAAGAACCCCAATGATGGCAGCTAGTGCCATGCCAGCGATTTGAATATTTTCATTGACTTGGACGAATGCTCCACCAACTCCGATGACAAGGATAACAGATGAGATAATCAAGTTTCGTTTTTCACCAAAGTCAATCTGGTTGTCAATCAGCATGCGGAGTCCGCTGGAAGCGATAATTCCAAAGAGAAGGATGGAAACCCCGCCCATAACTGCAGTTGGAATCGAACTGATGACAGCCGTGATCATGCCGACAAATCCGAATACGATGGCGATGACCGCTGCTCCTCCGATGACAAACACACTGTAAACTCGAGTAATAGCGAGCACGCCTATGTTTTCACCGTAAGTCGTGTTCGGAGGTCCACCTAAGAATGAGGCGATCATCGTCGCTACCCCATCTCCCAAGATGGATTTGTTCAGTCCTGGTTCTTTCAAAAAGTTTTTGCCTACGACTTTAGATAGAACCATCTGGTCACCTGTGTGCTCCGTAATTGTTACAAGAGCGAATGGAATCATAAGCGCAGCAATCTCCCAGCTGACTACTTGAAATGGATTGAAATCAACGAATGGTACAACAAAGTCTGGTGCTTGGAAGATCGCTGTTAGTACGCCTCCGATCGAGCCGGCCGAAGTGATCGCTGACCACTCTTCCTGAATACCGCTCGTATCGACGATTCCCTGTGTCATAGCAAATGCGTACCCGCCAATGATACCGAACAGAATTGGTACTAAAGAAAAGAATCCGCGGAAGAAGATCGATGCGATAATCGTAATCGCAAGCGTTACAAGAGCTACCATCAGATGCGTGCCACTATAAATATTTTCTTCTTGACCTGGCAAGTACATAGCCATGTCCACAGCTGTTGAAGCAAGACCGAGACCGATAACAATGATGACAGGTCCAACGACGATAGGCGGCAACAATTTCATTAACCATCTCGTTCCAAATAAGGAAATAAGGAGAGCGACGAGCCCGTAAACAAGCCCCGTCAGGAAACTTCCTACCATAGCTCCAGCAACTCCGCTGGATTTAGAGACCTCTATAATTGGAGCGATAAAAGCAAAACTTGATCCTAGGTAAGCTGGAATTTTTCCTCTGGTGATCAAAAGATATGCTAGCGTACCGAACCCGCTCGATACAAGGGCGACAGACGGGGATAGTCCCGTCAAGAATGGTACTAGAATCGTTGCGCCGAACATGGCGAACAAGTGTTGTAGACTCAAGGTCAACCATTTATGCATTTTTGGTACTTCGTTAACGTTAAGTGCTGCTTTATGTTGTTTCATAATTATTCCTCCTCAAGTTACTCCTTTTTTGTCTGAACAATTGTCTCTGTTTTACTCTGTCCAGACGGTCAAGTTCGCTGAACATTCGCCTCCGCTTTTCTTTGTTTCTCCATAAAAAAACCTCTTTGCGCTTATAGGTACGCAAAGAGGTAGACGTGTTTTCTGCACACGTGTCTTCAATACGAACCTTATAAGCCTCACGGGACTTTATTTAAAGGTTGTCATTTCATTTTACTTTTCAAATATCTTAACTTCATCTTCTTGGTCGGTTTCTGATAACGTTACCGTTACAACCTCATCAAGAGAGGTTGGCACGTTCTTTCCTACAAAATCAGCTCGAATTGGAAGTTCCCTGTGTCCTCGATCGACGAGAACAGCCAGTTGGATCTGAGCGGGCCGACCGTGATCAATCAGGGCGTCCATTGCGGCACGCACTGTTCGACCGGTATATAATACGTCATCTACTAGGATGACCTTCTTTCCATCTATATCAGCTTGTATATTCGTTTCTTTGATCTCTGGTTCAGCCTGTTCCTTCTTCGGTGTCAAGTCATCCCGGTATAAAGTGATATCAAGCTCTCCACCAGGGAGGTCTTTTCCCTCAATTTCCTGAATTTTTGTTTTTAGACGTTGAGCGATTGGCACACCTCTTGTTTTAATCCCGACGAGCACTAAGTCTTCTACTCCTTTGTTTTTTTCGATGATTTCGTGGGAGATACGGGTAAGTGCTCTTCGAATCGCTGCATCATCAAGTACAGTTGCTTTTGCTTTCATTTTTGGGATCCCTCCATACAGCTGCTTACATTGTCCTTCTTGTAAGGCACTAAAAAATCCCTTATCCGCACAGAGGCAGAAAAGGGATTTAGACACATGTCTCGCATGTGTATTCCGAAACCTTTCCAGCCTCACGGGACTGTCTTTAAAGGACTATTTAATTCTACATTTGATTATTGCAAAGAGAGCGAAATTTGTCAATGGATAAAATTATCTTCGCTTTCCAAAACTGAATACGGTTCGTTTATGATAAGGATTTTCTGGGCTCAAGAGTACGTCTGGAAAACCCTTTTCATGTAAGGAAGCTGGAGAGCTTTGAGTCTCCAGGCAAATGCCGACATGTCTCCTCGCTTCTCCCTCTAATAATTTTATTCCTTCCGGTAAACTATTAGAAGTATAGATAACCACACCTGGCTGATCTGTTGTTACATCGAGAGTACGCCCAGATTCAGGGTCCTCCAGATGAATAGCGCTTTCCTTTTCGCCATTAAATTTAAAGTAGTGATCCATCCCTCCACTAGCTACTTTCTGTTGCGTTGTTTCATTTGTAAAAACGTTCTTCAGTTCTTTTTTATTTTGAAAATCAAATGGCGTGTTGTTAACGTCCAGCCATTCCCCTGTTGGAATCAGTTCTTCATCAAGCTCAGCTATTTTTGTGCTGTCAATCAAACACACATGGTTGTCAATCGTTCTTTTTGCGCCTCCGCTAAGGTTAAAATAGGCGTGATTGGTTAAAGTGAGAGGAGTCACTTCATCTGTTTCAGCCTTGTAGTCAATGATGAAGCGATTGTCATTAGTAAGAATATAGGTGACTTCAACCTCCACGTTACCAGGATAGCCTCCATCGCCAGCCGGGCTGCTAAGGGAAAGTTTAGCTCCAATTTCCTGTTCGTTCTCATACGGAGTAACATTCCAAACTCTTGAATGGAAGCCCTCCTGCCCGCCATGTAAATGGTGACTTCTTTCATTCTTTCCGAGCTGATAAGTTTGTCCATTTAGATAAAAAGATGCCTCTTTAATTCTTCCTGCAACCCGTCCGACCAGTGCTCCAAAAAACACAGGATTACTTATATAATCTTCATAGTTTTTAAATCTCAGGACGACATTTTCTATTTGACCATCGTTATCAGGAACAGAAATATCAGTAATGATGCCTCCGTAGTTTAAAAAATTCACACTCATACCTTGATCGTTCTCCAAACGATATAAGGTCCATGTCTGCTCCACTTGAGTAAGTATTTCTTTTGTTTCCATTTTCATGCGGCTCATCCTTTCCGATTTATTATGGGAAATCTTCAAAAAAGAGCTGTCCCATGGTTGAGACAGCTTCATCTAATTTTTTACTTTCTATTTTCTAAAAAGGTAATCATTCCTGTAAAATCTTCAGGCGGTTCTACTTCAAACTTCATCCATTCTCCTGTCCTTGGATGATCAAATCCTAATGATTTCGCATGAAGCGCCTGTCCATTAAGCCCCCATGTTTTACGCGGTCCGTACTTTGGATCGCCCGCTAAAGGATGATTGATGTAACGCATATGAACACGAATTTGGTGTGTTCTTCCTGTCTCAAGAGTGCATTCGACTAAAGTGAAGTCCTGGAAGTGCTTTAGAACCCTGAAGTGTGTCACAGCATCTCTGCCTCCATCAACAACTGCCATTCGTTGACGGTCTTTAGGATCGCGGCCGATAGGAGCATCTACGGTACCATATTCATGAGCAATCATCCCATGAACAATCGCTTCGTATTTTCGCTCCACCGATTTATTTTGCAATTGCTCGACAAGAGATCTGTGAGCTTTGTCATTCTTCGCTACCATCAATAGTCCACTAGTATCTTTATCGATACGATGGACAATTCCAGGTCTCTCCACTCCGTTGATCCCTGATAAATCTTGACAATGGTAAAGAAGTGCATTTACCAAAGTTTCTGAGTGGTGGCCCGCTGAGGGGTGAACAACCATTCCGGAAGGCTTATTCACTACAACGACATCTTTGTCCTCGTATACGATGTCAATTGGAATATTCTCTGCAATAATTTCAAGCGGTTCAGGCTCTGGAATACTCCAGGTAATCCTGTCTCCCTCTTGTACTTTATAATTACTTTTTACTGCTTCTTCATTTACCAATACCAGCTGGTCTTTAAGCCAGCTTTGTATTTGTGATCTCGATGCATCCTCAACGACTTCAGTCAATAATTTATCGATCCGTTTTGACTGATCGCTCTCTAAAACTTGATATTGTTCACTCACGCTTCTAAACTTCCTTTCTTCTTACGCTCATCTAAAAATGTAGCAATCATCACTAAAATGACTCCGATGACAAGTGAAGAATCTGCCACGTTAAAAATCGGAAAATCATAGGTGAAAATATACGTATCCGCAAAATCCACGACTTCTTTTCGAAGAACACGATCAATAAAATTCCCAATCGCTCCAGCTAAAATTAATGAAAGAGCCGCACCTGCAAGCTTACTTTCTTTCCCATACTGCTGAATGTAATAGACAACGACTCCGATTACGATGATTGTAATGATATAGAAAAACCACATTTGCCCTTGTAATATCCCCCAGGCAGCTCCCTGGTTACGGTGGGATGTCAAATAAAAAAAGTTTTCTATTATGGGTATACTCTCCCCAATTTGCATGTTCGAAACAACCAACCACTTAGTCAATTGGTCAAGTATGATAACTGCGATAGCTATTAAATAATACACAAACATAGACGGCCTCCATGAAACATATTCCTAGGCTATTGTACCACAAAAAGAAAGGTGAAAAGCAAAAAGGTGTCGTTTTCAAAACGACACCCTTTAGAATAAATTAGTGCACGATATGTACCCTACTTGGAAATTATGAATTTTGTGAAGTCAATTCCTTCTGTGGTTCTTGTTTCACATCTTCTTTATTTTCAAGTTCAGTATCAAACATGTGATCCCAGTCGTCGTTCTCAATCATGTCAATCTGCGCCTCTACTAACTTGCGCAACCTCATTTTGAAAACTTTAGCCTGTTTTTTCATTTCCTCGACTTCCGTATTTAAGCGCCTTGACTTTTCAAGAGCCTCATTAATGATCCGATCCGCATTCTTTTCAGCCTCTTGGACAATAAGCTTCGATTCTTTAGTTGCATTATTTTTTACATCTTCTGCAGTTTCCTGTGCAACCAGAATCGACTTATTTAACGTTGTCTCAATCGTGTTAAAATGACCGAGCCGCTCATTTAATTGGTCTACCTCACGTTCTAACTCTTTCTTTTGGCGGATGACGATCTCATAGTCTTTGATCACTTGATCAAGAAACTCGTTTACCTCATCTTCTTCATAGCCTCTGAAAGCTTTCGTAAATTCTTTATTATGAATATCCAATGGTGTTAAAGGCACACCAAACACCTCCTCATCGTATTCCGGTACGTATTGGATTCGACATTTACCAACGAATTCCTTCTTCTGCCATCTATTTAATTCAATTTAGCCGTAGTTACTTTGAACTTTTCTCTCTTTGTCTTCCCCTGTATTTGCTCAAGGCGACTCCGTCCTTTACCTCTTAACGATAAAAGATCCCCTTCTTCTAACAAAAAGGCTGGATTCTCCACAACTCTGAAGTTTACTTTTACGTTACCTGCTTCGACATGCATGCTCGCTTTTTTTCTGGACATCCCATAGATCTCCTTAAGGAGAACATCCAAGCGAAGAGATGAAACGGTTGTCTCACTTTTCTTCCACTCTTCAGAGTTATTAAGGAGCTGTGACATCGGTTTCTCCTCAAATTGAACATTTGACTTCTTTACCCCAGTCAAGTTCATCTTAATATAATCACTGATTTCCGAAGCCGCAATGATTTGAATGACCCCATCCTGAACAATTAAATCACCCAACTTTTCTCTTTTCACACCTAGAGACATAAATGCCCCTAACACATCGCGGTGCTCAAGTGTTACAAATTTCTGAGGGTATGTCGCCTCTAACAAAGTCAGCTGAAAATCCTGTTCTTCAATAACCTCATACTCAGGCGCAATGATCGCACGTTTTCTCTCCGTGCTTTCTCTTCCACCTGAGAGACCATAAACGAGATCAGGTGTATTGCCAAGAATCGTTTTCAAAATCAGTTGCTCTCTCGGGTTTAGAAAATCGCTTATTTTGCGCTGGTATTTCAATTCCACGTCCTCACGCCAGGAAAGAACCTGGTCAATAAAAGGCCGCTCTTCTTCCCGGAAATGTTGATAGACATCCATAAAAAAACCTCCACACATCAACAAAAGGAACAGATTGAAGAACACTTGACTTGTGTCTCTTAACCTGCTCCCTTTTTCAAATTAAAAAATCATGAAATATAATTGTTGCAGTCCTTGAGATGCAAAGCGAAGAACAAGAATCGCTACGATCGGAGAAATATCAATCATTCCTAGTGGAGGAATGATTCTACGGAACGGTTCAAGAAAAGGTTCTGCCAGTCTCCCTAGAATCTCACCGAAACTCGACTCCCTCGCCCCGGGAAACCAGGAGAGTAGGATGTAGATGATTAGAATCCAGCTATATACTTGCATAACTGTCATCAAAATATTAAACAAAAAAGCCATGAGTTACCACCTTCTGTATAGTTCATCTTCTTCCTGCGAAATCATCTCTGAAATCGAACCGGAAATTTCTACATTATCCGGTGTGCACAGGAATGTTTGTGCACCTAATTTTTGAATGTCTCCACCTATAGCATATACGGTACCGCTCAAAAAATCTACAATTCGCTTCGCTTGATGATGATCGACTCTTTGAAGGTTAATAACGACCGCACGACGACTGACGAGTTGATCGGCAATTTCCTGGGCCTCGTTATAGCTGCTCGGCTCACTTAATACCATTTTGGAAGAAGACTTAGCACTCTTTAAGCTGACAACGTTTTGTGTCTCTTGTTTTCTATTACTTCGTTGTTTCGGCTCATATTCTTCTTCGACTTCTTCATCGTCGACTTCCTCTTCAATGTATTCATATTCATCATCCAGCGTAAAAAATGAACGAAATTTATTTTTCATGCTCATCCTGATCACCTCAGTTTAGTTTTGTTGTCCGACTAGGCTTGAACCGATTCGGATATGTGTGGCTCCTTCTTCTATGGCTATCGCATAATCGTTGCTCATTCCCATAGACAAATACTCGCAAGGAGCATGTGCCTGATGCTTGTCTCTTAAGCGATCTCTTAAAGCCCTAAGCTGCCTGAATACGCCTCGAAGCTTCTCTTCATCATCGGTGTGAGGGGCCATTGTCATCAAGCCAACAACTTTGATGTTCTCATAATCCTTTACCATCTCAACAAAATCTTCAACCTCATCCATCTGTAAGCCATGCTTGGATTCTTCTTCACTGACGTTGACTTGCACAAAGCATTTTACTGGCTTATTGGAACGTTTGTTGATTTCTTTGGCTAAAGATTTTCGATCCAAGGAATGAATCATCGTAACTTCATTGATGATCTCTTTTACCTTTCTTGATTGTAAGGATCCGATAAAGTGCCAATTCACTTCATCACCGATCGCTTCATACTTTTCTAGAAATCCTTCTTTCCTGTTTTCGCCTAGATCTTTTATACCTGCTTCAACAGCTTCTTTCGCACGCTCAATTGTTACATATTTAGTGACAGCAATAATCGTGATATCATCTATGGATCGTCCACAGTTCTCACATGCTTGTGCGATTGTTTCTTTGATCTCAGCCAGGTTTTCTTTTACTGCCATCCCTATACTCCTTCCCGCTATTCAACTTTTCCAACCTATATAACCGAGCATTCGTCCGGTTTTTCCTTGGTCGCGTCGATGGGAATAAAATAAAGCCTCTTCCTCGTATGTACAATACCCTGAAGTAAATATGTGAGATGAATGAACTCCTGCTTCCAGCGCAACCCTTTCATTCAGTCTCTTCAAATCCAACAAGTACTTACCATTTCCCAGTTCCTTAATTGTTTCAGAATGGTGGGACTGAGGAATTCCGTCTTTCACGCGCTCATCAACTTCATAATGAGTAGATCCTATGCAAGGGCCGATGATCATTTCAATGTTTTCTACTGAACACCCTTGTCCAATCAATTCATTAATCATCGCAGCAGCCATGCCTTTAACGGTCCCTTTCCAGCCTGCATGCGCTACACCAATCCATCCTTCAAGTGGATCACAGAAAAATAACGGCACACAATCCGCATAGAAAGCCGCTAAGAGAATATCGGGTTGATTAGTAATCAAACCGTCCACTCCTGCTAATGCGGATGTGTGAGAAAAAACTCCTTTTCCAAGGTCTTCCTCAGTAACTACATTCACCTTTTTATCATGGACCTGTTCGCCCATCACCCATCTTTCTAAAGGAATGCCAATTTCATCCGCCAACTCTTTGCGATTTTCTAAAACGATTTCTTCGCGATCAGGAACGTGCAGACCCATATTCAACGAATCGAAAGGCTTTTGACTATAACCGCCTTGGCGGGTTGTTATTCCAGCGATTAGATTTTTATGTTCACGAAAGCAAGTTAATTGTCGTAAAGTCTCGTGTTTGAAGGGTTCAACCATTTTACCACCTCAATTTCCCTTCATTTTAACACATTCTTCTGCGTATTTCTCGTTAATTTAGTCTGATTCTGACTTTTGACTTGTAGAAATTCCGGTGTAACCTTTCTTTTTGACCAGGATCACATCTGCACCGATATTGACAATCTGATCCCAAGGGATGACAAGCTCCTCTTCTTTACCGAAGAGTCCCATCGCCTTTCCTTTTAGTGTGAGCACCAATCCTTGCAGCCGCCCTCTCTGTGTATCTATGTCTAAGTCAGTGATATAGCCTAGTCTTTCCCCCGTTTCCATTGCAATGACGTCTTTCATCTGTAACTCCGTAATTTTCATACTCGATCACTCCTTTGTTAAACTATATGCAGAATAACCCCATGACTTGTTTAGAAATGCGGAGAGGAGCCGGGAGACCTGAAAGACACCTTTGAATTAATAAAGCGCACTCCCTGTGTTCCCCATAGTTACTTATCTGTTCCCTATCTTCTTTTCTCTGTTCCTTAACACGTGATATCTGTTCCCTAACTAATTTTGAACATAAAAAAGCGCTTCTGTTTTGAAGAACAGAAGCGTAAGTTTTAATTATTGAAACATAGATGAATTCATTTCTTTGATTGCTGCTTTCTCTAAGCGGGACACCTGAGCCTGCGAAATACCGATTTCTTCAGCAACCTCCATTTGTGTTTTTCCTTGAAAAAAGCGTTTTGTCAAAATCATTTTTTCACGATCATTTAATTTCTTCATACCTTCTCGCAATGAAAGTTCGTCAAGCCAGATAGAATCCGTTTCCCTATCATCTTTTAACTGGTCGACGACGAAAATAGGATCTCCTCCATCATTATAGATAGGCTCGAACAACGAAACTGGATCCTGAATAGCATCCATCGCGAATACGATATCTTCATGTGGAACTCCCATTCGCTCCGCGATTTCGTGTGGAGCGGGATCCTTACTCGTTTCTCCGATCATTTTTTCTCTCATTTGCAAAGCTTTGTAAGCCGTATCTCTCAAGGATCTAGAAACACGTATTGGGTTATTGTCTCTCAAATACCTGCGAATCTCACCGATGATCATCGGTACAGCGTAAGTAGAAAACTTTACGTTGTGACTTAAATCGAAATTATCAATAGATTTCATCAATCCGATACATCCGACTTGAAATAAGTCATCTCCATACTCCCCACGATTATTGAAGCGCTGTATGACGGACAGTACTAAGCGAAGATTACCATTTACCAGCTCTTCACGGGCTTCAATTTCTCCGCTTTGCAAACGTATAAACAGGGCCCTCATCTCTTTATTTGTTAGAACAGGAAGTTTAGATGTATCTACACCGCATATTTCTACTTTATTTCGTGTCAATGCAAGACCCTCCCAGGAAGCTAGAATACGTTTTCAGTATCTCCCTGGAAGGAAAAATTATGCATAGATGTAATTGGAATTTTTATACCATCTTGTCAAACTCCCGTTGCAGCCTGCGAATGATTTTCTTTTCTAGTCGGGATATGTAGGACTGTGAAATCCCCATCATATCCGCTACATCTTTTTGTGTTT
>NZ_JRNX01000309.1 GCF_000786645.1 Halobacillus sp. BBL2006 | reverse complement strand
AATTTTTTCTTTAGACACGTCTAAACCAACATATTTTAGGGTATTCATCATTATAAGCTAGCTCCTTCCGTAATGTAGCTCTGATAGGGTGTAGTGTATTCTTACTACTGTATACCCGATTAATCTACGATTTTACGGGTAAGGGGCTAGTTTCGTTCATTATAACTCGGACTCCGTCCTCCGGGGTCTCACCTGTCCCGCTTATCCCACAGGAGTCTCGGAATCTCCCGGACCTCCTTTAGGTTTTTTGAAGAACGGAAACACATCATAAGTTTCTTATTGAGGTAACAATGAATTCCCTATGCCGATTCGTTAAATAGGCATAACTGATTAAATCGTACCATTGCATAACGACAATTAACTATTCTAATTTAGTCGGGGCCGTGAACCTCCATGACATATGGGGTGGCAGGGAAACGGCTCCTTCTCCCGCGGGAGAAGGAGCTAGGCGAGACCCCACAAGGAGTAAAACGACCGAGGAGGCTTGCCAGTTCCCCCGCAGGAAAGCGAGTCGTTTCCCTGCCATCCCGAGCCGCCGATACAATAGCGGCCCCACATATCTCGAAATGAATAACTGTAGCTTACAGAGTGCTTAATCTACTTGTCGGTGATGGGATGTGTCTCCTTCGAGCTTCACCTTCCAGCTTCCATCTACTTTTTCAATAATCGTAAGCGACGTGGAGTGCATGTAGGCGCCCGACCAAAAGTCCTCTAACGGTTTATCCAGCACATAAGCCATCAATGCTTTTAGTACAACCGCATGAGTCACCAAAAGCACGGGCTCACCATTGGATAATCGAGCTAATTTCTCAATCTCACTTCCGGCTCGTTCCATTACGTCTTGAAAGCTTTCCCCGTCATCTGGTGAATAAAGTTGCGGATGCTCCCAGAAGTGACGGAACTTTTCATTGTGTTCTCCTTCGATTTCTTCCTTTAGTTTTCCTTCCCACGGACCAAGATGAATCTCTTTCCACCTGTCGCTTTCGATGATAGGAAGTTCCCTTTCACCCTTAATCCAATTTGCGGTTTGCTTTGCACGACCGCTTGAACTTGTATGGATGGACGAAAATGGCACCTCTCTAAGCCGATCTCCAAGCCAGCGCGCTTGATCCTTTCCAAGCGGAGTAAGAGGTGAATCCTCTCTTCCCTGCATTCGTCCTTCTAAGTTCCATTCCGTTTGCCCATGCCTTGTCACATAAATTGTTGTCATTCCCATCCCTCCTGATTGAATCATTCTTTTTTACGCAGGAGTACAGCAGTTCGTTTCATAAAGTTGCTAGTAAACAGTGCCTAGCCCCTCGAGGTCATAAGACACTTGCGTTTTTGTTCTTATATTTTCATAGACAAGTAAAAAAACAGGAAAGCGAATGGCCGCTTCCCTGTTTTTTATATTATAGAGTTAGACATTGAACTTGTTTAATATCATCGATCTCTGTCAGCTGCGTATGGCAATCTCCATCGACCTCTTTGTCTACAGTCAGAACCATGACGGCTTCTCCGCCAATATTTGTACGTCCTACCTGCATGGTAGCGATGTTCACATGGTGGGTGGCCAGTAAGCTTCCCACTCGGCCGATTGCTCCAGGCTGGTCGGTATGGTGGATCACGATCAAGTTCCCATCTGGAACCACATCAATGGAATACTGATCAAGCTGGACAATACGCGCGCCCAAACCGTTCAATAAAGTTCCTGCGATGCTTCGCTTTTCTTCATCCGTTTCGATTTCTACAGTTATCAAATTCGTAAAGCCTTTGGTCGAAGTTGACTTCTGTTCATTGATCACGATCCCCTTATCGGACGCAGTCTTAAAGGCATTCACGTCATTGACTCTATTTCCGATATGGCGCTGCAGAATTCCTTTGACTGCAATTCTTGTCAGCGGCATTGTGTCTACGTCTAGCAATTCACCAGAGTAATAGACACTGACGCGTTCCAATGTTCCGTTTACGACGCGAGATAAAAAGGCTCCCAATTTTTCGGAAAGCTGAAAATAAGGAAAAAGTTTATCCATCATTTCAGAAGAAACAGAAGGCATATTCACAGGGTTTTTCACAGAACCGCCTCGCAGCAGTTCCATCACATCAAAACTCACATCTGTCGCAACGTTTTCCTGGGCTTCAACTGTACTCGCTCCTAAGTGTGGAGTTGCAATCACTTCAGTCAGATCCAATAGTGGATGGTCAATTGCTGGCTCCTCTTCAAAAACATCAAGCGCTGCTCCTGCAATTTTTCCACTTTTAATTGCTTCATATAAAGCATCCTCTTCAATGATTCCCCCACGCGCACAATTGAGGATTCTTGCGCCAGGTTTCATCAATTGAATGGCTTCTTTGTCGATTAAATGTTTTGTTGCTTCTATTAAAGGTGTATGCACGGTAAGAAAGTCCGCTTGCTGTAGAACTTCTTGAAGGGTACCATGAGTGACGCCCGCTTTTTCAGCTTTTTCCTGATTAAGGAATGGATCGTAGGCGATCACGTTCATTCGGTGACCTTTAGCACGTTGAGCAACTTCCATGCCGATTCGACCAAAACCTACAATACCGATCGTTTTGTTTTTCAGTTCCACCCCGACAAATTTCTTACGCTCCCATTTTCTCTGTTTCAATTGGTGGTAGGCTTGCGGAATGTTTCTTGCTAACGACATCAGCATGGCCATCGTATGCTCGGCGGTAGAAATCGTATTGCCATCAGGAGCATTTACGACAACAATCCCATGCTCTGTAGCCGCATCTAAATCAATATTATCAACACCAACGCCAGCTCGCCCGATGACTTTCAACTCAGGAGCGTGCTCAATAACTTCTCTCGTTACTTGGGTTTGGCTTCTGACAATTAATGCATGACTCTTACTTATCTCTTCTAACAGTTCCTCGTGTGAAAGGGAAGGGTCCATCACGGCTTCTACATCTTCTGCGTCCAAGAGAGGACGTATCCCATCTTCACTTAACGGATCGCTAATCAATACACGATACATCTATCTCAACTCCTTTATTGCATTCAAGTAAGCTTCTTGAGCTGCTGCACTTCCTTTTCCTAATTCAAAAGGATGACCTAAACGCTTCAAAATGACTTCAAGCGTACTGATATAACGTAAGACGTCTGAAGGGCGGGAATACCCCATATGACCGATCCTGAAAATTTCTCCCTTCATATGCTTCTGTCCTCCGGCTAAAATCAGTCCAAATTCTTCGTTTGCTGCTTTGCGAAGTTCTTCTGCCTCAAATGTCGTCGGTTTAATCGATGTAACGGTTGAGGAAGCATCTTCTTCAGAAACTAATAAAGGAAGCTCCATTCCTCTTGCCGCTTCACGAGTCATTTTCTTCATCAATAAATGACGTTCAAATACTTGCTCAAGGCCTTCCTCTTCCATCAGACGTAATACTTCACCCAAACCGAAAAGCAGGGATAAAGCTGGAGTAAAAGGAGTCTGACCTTCGCTTAACCGTTTGTTATATGTTTTCAAATCTAAATAGAAACGTGGACGTTCATTTTGGTTGATGACTTCCCATGCCTGATTACCTACAGCTACAAAAGCGAGACCAGGAGGGAGCATCATTGCTTTCTGTGATCCGGAGACTACGAGATCGATTCCAGAACGATCCATCTCGATTTTTGCTCCACCGATTGAGGATACTCCATCAACGATAACCAGAGCATCACTCACTTGCTTGACGCGGCCAGCCACTTCTTCTACAGGCTGCATAACGCCTGTCGATGTTTCACAATGAGTCAAAAATACAGCTTTCGGATTCTCCGCTGATTGGATCGCGGTTTCTACTTGTTCGACAGTGACCGCTTTCCCCCACTCGACATCAATACGATGGACATTCAATTCATACGTCTCACAAATTTGAGCAAAACGATCTCCAAAAGCTCCTGCGACAACTACGATGACTTCATCTCCGGGCTCGGTGGTGTTAACGACGGCAGCTTCTAAAGCTGACGTTCCACTACCGGTTAACACAAGAACCTCCCCGCTTGTGCCAAATACCGGCTTCAAGCGTGGAGCGATATCATTTAAAAGCTCCTTACACTTTTGACCTCTATGACCGATCATCGGTTGGTTCATTGCACGCTCCACACTCGGTGGTATCGGAGTTGGACCTGGGGTGTGCAATAAATCCCATTCACGTTTCATTAAGATTACCTCCTCATATATATGTTCTCTTTCATCCTTTTACGCGGTAGAAAAAGAAAGAAATGATATTCCTTAATCCTATCAAAAGAACTTTCATTGTCAATGTAATATGAATTTTCACGCATATTACTTTTTTTCTTTT
>NZ_JRNX01000308.1 GCF_000786645.1 Halobacillus sp. BBL2006 | reverse complement strand
CTTCTTGAATGGAGCGATCGCTAAAGCGGAAGGAGCTCATCCAGCCGTACAAAATTGGTGGGCGGCTTTCCTAGAAACTGTGGCTCTGCCGAACCATGAGTTGTTCACTTTTGTAGTCATGTGGGGAGAGATTTTTGTCGGACTCGGACTAATGCTTGGTTTACTTACGAATGCAGCAGCCTTAGGCGGAATAATCATGAACTTTGCATTCCTTTTCAGTGGCACAACAAGCACCAACCCGCAAATGGTACTCTTGACCATATTCATTCTTGTAGCTGGAGTGAACGCTGGTAGATTCGGTTTAGACCGCTGGGCTATGCCGCTTCTTCAAAAACAAGTCGTGTGGATTAAAAATAGACGACTTGCCCATCAATAGCACAACTGTCCTGGGAATGCTTTGTTCCCAGGGCTTTTTTTGTTTATTCTCCTGCAAATTGAGGTATCATGAAGGGAGAAACAAAGGAGGTACTCATGACTGCCATCATTTATCGTTTCTTTATATTTTGGTACATATGCGGTGTATTCCTACTTACATTCGATTTACTACCTCCCTGGCTGGAATGGGCCAATAGCGTATTTTTAATTACCGCCGGAGTCATCGCCGGCATTTATTTTTGTCACCTGTACGGTTTGCGTGGAGGGATTACATACAGTCTTCTAATCATAGTTCTAAGCATCTACGTTGAACATCTAGGCGTTGCTTACGATTTTCTGTTCGGTTCCTATGATTACAACGCTAATTTCGGTATCAAAATTTTTGATACTCCTTTAACCATTGGCTTTGCCTGGCTGCTCATTATGGGATGTTCACATGAATTAGCAATGGGCATTACCAAAGGTTTAAATGGAATAGTGCGCTCCCTTGTTTTTGTACTTGTCGGGGCACTGATCGCTGTCACAATGGATCTCATTCTCGACCCTGTATCTTTCAAGGTGAAAGAGTACTGGATATGGCAGGAACCCGGGCTATACTATGACATACCATTCTCGAATTTCATCGGGTGGTTTGTTGTTTCTACCTGCTTCCATTTAGTTTTTATTTTATGGTCTCCAGAACGAAAAACAAGAACTTCTATCTGGCGAAATCGGATGTGTCTTATTTTCGGTTTAATCATCGCTATGTTTTGTCTCATTGCGATGACTGGAGGAGTATTCGGTGCAGCCATCCTGGTGCTTGTGCTGACAGGTATTTGGTATGGATTGTACTTTTGGAGGAGAGAAGCTTATGTTGAAAGCAAATAAGAGTGCGTTTATCGAATGGGGGTTCAAGCGTTTCAACCGCCTCTTTTTGAACTATCATTTTGAAAAAATCATGATATGGAACCAGGGATCCTCTCCCCCATCAGAAAAAACGTTATTTCTTATCAACCATTCCACATGGTGGGATCCTTTAATGATCTATTATTTGAACGAGAAGGTTATCCAATCCGATGCCTTCGGAATGATGCATGAAGACGGTGTGAAACGATTTCCATTTTTTCGAAAAATCGGGGCGTTTTCTATTAACCCTGATGACCGCAGACACTTAATGGATTCACTTCAATACAGTGTAGATCTTTTACAAAAGGAGAAAACGGTCTGGATGTTTCCACAAGGAAGGGAACAGCATTTAGAAAAACGGCCGCTGGAATTTTTTTCGGGGGTTTCTTATATTGTTCAAAGATGTTCTGAAGCGAATGTAGTGCCGATATCACTATACTATTCCATCGAGCATACAAGAAAACCGAATGCGTACATCCAGATCGGTGAACCGCTTGCGAAAGAGTCCTATTTACACTTAAACCGCAAAGACATGACAGCTGCATTTGAAACAGCTGCAACAGTCCAATTGGATCGATTTCGTGAGCGAATCATCCACGAGGACTATGGCTCTTTCATGAAGATTTAAAAGAAAGAGAGGATATTTTAATGTTATTTACAATCCTTTTAATCGTTACCAGCGTACTGAACATCTGGACCATCATGAATAGCCTTTTCTTAATTCCTTTGTCCTCACCAAAATTTTTGTCTAAGCAACCTAAAGTCTCATTGCTCGTACCTTTACGGAACGAAGAAGATAACGTCGAGGGCCTAATACAATCATTGAGAAAACTTACATACCCCTCTCTTGAAATCCTGCTGCTGGATGATCATTCTACAGATGATACTTATTCTCTATTGCTGCATGAAGTAAAAGGTGATGCCCGCTTTACTATTCATCAGGGAAAAGAATTACCGGATGGCTGGAATGGAAAAGTTCATGCGTGTCATCAGCTGTCTCAATGGGCAACTGGTACATATTTTCTATTTCTGGATGCAGATGCAAGAGTAGCTCCGACCGTCATTGAACAAACATTAGCAACGATGGAGCAGCATAAGGCTAATATGCTGAGCGGTTTTCCGCATTATCCAAACAATCATTTTTTAAGCCATATGCTTGTCCCATTACAGCATATGGTTATACAACTCCACCTCCCTCTTGCCATCGCCAACTTTACAAACCGACCGCTCTTTACTGCGGCATGCGGCATCTTTATCATGATTGACCGGAAAACCTATGAGACGGTTGGCGGCCATGCATCAGTCAAAGGTTCATTAGTAGAAGATGTCCACCTGGCGAGGGAAGTGAAAAAGAAAGGATACAAAATGGTACTTGCAAATATTACACCTGCTGTGTTGTCTTACATGTATAGTACAGCCAGCGAAACGTGGGAAGGATTTAATAAGAACATTTACACTGGATTAGGCCGTTCGATCCCAATGGTTATTGCGCTTTCGTTATTTTATTCGATTGTCTTTCTCCTTCCATTAGGATACCTTTTTGCAGGTTTGATTCAGGGAAGCTGGATTTACATACTTCCTTATTTGTTGACGGTCGCTTTTAAAATGTATGTGGATGCAAGAACCGGCCATCCGCTATGGCTTTCGTTTTTTGTACCTATATCCATCGTTTTACTTATAGCTATCATGTTCTCTTCAATGTTCATCCATCTTAAAGGTCATACCTACACATGGAAAGGGAGGTCTTATGAATGAAAGCAATCATTGTTGGAGGTGGTCTAGGAGGTTTGTCCGCAGCTGTCACACTGGCCAAAAATGGAGTA
>NZ_JRNX01000307.1 GCF_000786645.1 Halobacillus sp. BBL2006 | reverse complement strand
CATTGTAAATAAAATGGACTTAGAACCTAAGTTAAGTATTGATCGAGTCCGTGAATTAGCCGGTGATCATCCGGTCATCTCAACCGCTTTGATTAAAGAAGAAGGAATCGATGAACTCGAACAAGCGATCGCCAACACATTCTTCGAAGGAGACCTGGATGCTGGAGACATGACATATGTATCCAATGTCCGCCATGTCCAGCTGCTTAAGCAAGCGCAACAAGCACTTGAAGATGCACAAAACGGCATGGAGATGGGCGTTCCATTAGATGTCGTTCAAATTGATGTCACCAGGACTTGGGAGATTCTCGGAGAAATCGTCGGAGATACCATTCACGAAAGCTTGATCGATCAGTTGTTCTCGCAGTTCTGTCTTGGAAAATAATTATCAACAAAGGAGAGACAACCAAATGACATATGATGCAGGGCATTATGATGTAATTGTAATTGGTGCCGGTCATGCCGGGGTTGAAGCTGGGTTAGCTGCCGCAAGACGTGGGGCAAAAACCTTAATGCTTACACTGAACCTCGATCTGGTTGCGTTTATGCCGTGTAACCCTTCCATTGGCGGACCGGCTAAAGGAATCGTTGTCCGGGAAGTAGATGCTTTAGGCGGCGCTATGGGGAAAGTGATCGACAAAACTCACATCCAAATGCGTCTATTGAATACAAGAAAAGGTCCAGCTGTGCGTGCCTTGCGTGCCCAAGCTGATAAGCCTCTTTATATTAAAGAAATGAAACGAGTACTTGAAAATCAGGAAAACTTGACGTTGAAACAAGGAATGGTTGAAAAGATCCTTGTAGAAGACGACGAAGTTAAGGGTGTCGTTACAGAAACGAAGGCAGCTTTTTATGCTCCGACTGTAATCGTTACAACGGGAACCTTCATGCGTGGGCGTGTCTTAATTGGTGATTTATCCTACGAAAGCGGGCCGAATAACCAACGTTCCACAGTTTCGCTATCAGAGCAGCTTGAAGAACTCGGCATTGAAATGGTTCGCTTCAAGACGGGTACACCGATGCGTGTAAACAGTAAAACTGTTGATTATTCGAAAACAGAAATTCAACCAGGGGAAGAAGAGCCACGTTCGTTTTCCTATGAAACGACAGAATTTATTACAGATCAAATTCCATGCTGGTTGACTTATACAAATGAAGAAACCCATCGAATCATTGATGAGAATCTGACGTTGTCCGCGATGTATTCAGGTGCAGTGCGAGGGACTGGTCCGCGTTATTGCCCTTCCATCGAAGATAAAATTGTTCGTTTCAATGACAAACCGCGACACCAGATCTTCCTCGAGCCAGAGGGACGGGACACGGAAGAAGTTTACGTACAGGGACTTTCAACATCCTTGCCAGAGTATGTCCAAAATGAAATGATGCGAACAGTGCCTGGGCTTGAAAAAGCCGAAATTATGCGTGCTGGCTATGCAATTGAATACGATTCTGTCGTGCCGACTCAGCTGTGGCCGACGCTTGAAACGAAAAATATTTCAGGTCTATTTACAGCCGGTCAGTTAAATGGAACATCAGGATACGAAGAAGCGGCTGGACAAGGCTTGATGGCAGGTATTAATGCGGCTGCCAAGGCATTGGACATAGAGCCTCTCGTGCTGGATCGTTCTCAAGGATATATCGGCGTAATGATTGATGATCTCGTTACGAAAGGGACTGACGAGCCATAT
>NZ_JRNX01000306.1 GCF_000786645.1 Halobacillus sp. BBL2006 | reverse complement strand
AGCGTTCTTTTTCTGATGAATACAGGTGCTGCTTTTGCGCTTCATCCTCTGCTGTCCATCTTCCACGTTTAGCTGTACCTTTCATCGGCTTCGTAGTAATCGTGTTGCCGTCAATTCGGAAAAACAGTTCAGGTGAGGCGGATAAAATTCGATAGTTTCCCATGTTCAAATACGCACTGTAAGAAGATTTTTGATTATCGGCTAACTGTCTGTAAAACGCAAAATCCTCCCCGCTGAAGGTCGAGGTAAGCCTTGTTGTGTAATTGACTTGGTAAGTATTCCCTTGTTCAATCGCTTGTTTAATTTTACGGATACCTTCATCATAGTGGAGAAAATCACCATCAGCTTTCCAATCGGACACTTCATAAGATCCGAATTTTCCAGGCTCTTCGTAAGGCTTAGGACCTTCAAAGACACCGAACCAAATGAGCGGCCATTCTACTTCCGAAGATACACGGAGGGCTGAATCAAAAGCTGGAGCTGCTTCATATGATACATACCCGGCCACGTAATACCCTTCTCCAAGGGCTTTTTCGGCAAGATGAAAAGCTGTATTAACCTCTTCGATCTTCTTCGCAGTAATGACCTGCTTCGGTTCAGTAAAAACTTTCTGGTTTTGCGCCCCATCCTGATCACTGAATTCAAACAAAAGGTATGGGTTCATACAAGCATCCCGCCTTTTTCTCTGTTACGAAATGCCACAGCTTTCCGATAAGCATTTTCTAGAATTTCAAATCCATTCTCAGTCAGGATAGACTCTGGATGAAACTGTATCCCCTCCACCGCGTAGTCTTTATGACGAATCGCCATAACTACTCCGTCGTCGGTGTAAGCACTAACCTCAAGGGATGCAGGAATATTTTCGGAAGGGGTGATAAGAGAATGATAACGAGTTACATTCATAGGACTCAGAATTCCTTCAAATACGGTCCCTCCATCATGGGTTATGGAGCTTACTTTTCCGTGCATCGGCTTTTGTCCTTTTGCAACCGTTCCTCCAAAGAAATCGACGATCAATTGGTGACCCAGGCAAATCCCTAGGATAGGAAATCTATGGTGAAAGGTCTTTAACACCTCTTTACTTACCCCCGTCTCGTCAGGGTGGCCAGGACCAGGTGATAACACGAGGAGATCGGGATCTTCTTTCTCTATTTCTTCTACTGTCACTTCATCATTTCTATAGACAGCTACATTTCTATCCAGCTGCTTAAAATATTGAACTAAATTATATGTGAATGAATCATAATTATCGATGATTAAAATCATACGCAGCACCCTCGATCAAAAATTTGTCCTCTTTTTCTATTATACAATCTAGAACCACCATTTCCATCCCATTTGCTGCCTGCGCTTCCATTAGACTTATTAGCACTTTCAAGTAAAAAAGAATCGAAAAATAAGTACAGCTGTATTAGAATAAAAAGAAAGATTGATCGTCGTTAGGGTGATAGTTTTAATGAATCAAAACATTATTCGATCGAAAGGCTTCTGGATAAAGATTTCTTTAATCGTCATGGGTGCTACAATGCCTCTTTGGCTTACTGTTGAATTCTCAGGTCTTGGTTCCTTATTGGAAAAGCTGAGGAAAGATCCTGACGGCAGTACGCTGATGCTAGCTGCATTCGCTCTTGTACTGCTAAACACGATTAGAGCCTTCCCTCATTACATAGGCGCCTTGCTTCTAGGGGATGAACTGAGTTCAAGAACAGGAAAGGACTGGGTCAAATTCGCCGTACCATTAACCGTTATTCCTCTGGTTTATCTCATTATTAACGGTTATAGTGTATTAAACTACCATTTTGGCGGACCGGCTTTGCTTTTATTATTATCAATAGCTATCTTACATTTATTAGGAAAAGGCCAGTTACGTCCTATATTTAAAGCTTTTATTCTTACTCAGCTTCTATTCGGCTTCCAATGGCTTGACACCATGGCATTCCTTACCGCTTTCGGTTTTGGAGGTGGCCCCATCTCTACCGAAGTCAAAACGATTGCCGAACAGCTCGGCTTCAATGGAGCGTTATCTTTCTACAGCCTTGTTTTATGCGCGGTATCGATCATTAACGCCCTAGTGCTTACTATTTATTTAACCGTCGCCGAGCAAAAGCGTCAGATGAGACAAGATTTAGATATCGCCCGACTGGATATGGTAGAATCCCGTTCCGGTCGTGAAGCACTTCACCTTGTTCATGACTTGAAAACTCCTTTATCTTTAATGGAAGGATTGAACTCCCTGATTCAAATGAAGACAGAAGATCCAGAGATTCTGAGGTATACAAACAAAATCTCTTCATCCATTCAGTCCACCAGCGATATGGTATCGGAGATTCTATATCATGAAAAGAAAAATTGGTGTACTTTAAAGACGTTTATAGAATACGTCAGGGCAAATAAACTGTCGGAATCGGATACCATTTACCAATTTGACCTCCAAGCCGATGACTCGATTGAAATTCACATCAACAAGATTCGTATGACACGTGCGCTTGTAAACTTGATCGATAATGCAAGCGATGCCGTGGAAGGACAGTCGAACGCTAAAGTGACTATTTGTACACAATTGAATCATCCTGGAATTTTGATTGGTGTAAAGGATAACGGTCATGGGATTAGTGAGGAAAATATCGAAAAGATATGGAATACGGGGTACAGTACCAAGTCCCACCCTGGAGTAGGATTGACGTTTGTTAAAAATGTGGTGAAAGAACACGGAGCTGAGTTAACAATCGAGAGCAAAAAAGGACTCGGCACGACGTTCTGGATTCATATCCCGAAGGAGAGAGTACGTGATGAAAATATTGATCATTGATAATGACGAATCACTTCGATATATGCTGACCGAATTTTGTAAGCATGCCCAGTGGGATTCAGATACGGCCGAAAATGGCCGTGAAGGCATTGATAAGTTCATGTCAGGTGACTATGATGTGATTCTTGTAGATTACCATATGCCTGAGATGGACGGTCTACAAACCGTCCGGGAGATACGGAAGCAAAACGAGTATATCCCTATTCTTGTATTAACAGTAGACGAGAGACAGGAAATTGCTGACCGGTTCCTCGAGGAAGGAGCAACCGATTTTGCTTTGAAACCTGTAAAAGCTCCTGATTTGATTTCAAGAATTAAGCTTCATGCACAAATCGCAAATATGAAGAATGTCCAGGAAGAAGAAGAGGATGTATTCACCGCTAAGGGAATTAGTAAAGGGACTCTTCAATCTATTGCTAACTTTTTGAAGGAAAATCGCGAGCCATTTTCTGTGGACGTCATTTCTAAAAGAATCGGTCTTGCCTACCCGACGGTCTATCGTTATTTGATGCACTTGCTTGAAGAAGGAAAAGTAAAGCAAGTAGTCAGTCATCAAAAAATTGGCCGCCCTAAAAAGCTTTACAAATGGTACACTCACTAGGAGGATAGAACATGAGCAAAATAAATTTTAAAGCATGGACGGTTTGTATGATCCAAGACAAAAATTCCATTTTGCTCATTGACCGTAAAAAGGACCACTTTGATGGTTTTATCCCTCCAGGAGGGAAAGTCGATTTTCCTGAGGCCATTGTTGATGGGGCAATTAGAGAAGTCAAAGAAGAGACAGGGCTGGAGGTATGGAATCTCCGCTTCAAAGGAATTAATGAGTACGTCAACCCTCAAACAATGGATCATTATATGATTTTCAACTACATAACGAGTGACTATTCTGGAGAACTGTTGAATAATCCACCTGAGGGATCCCTTCATTGGGTCGACATAAATGAAGTGGATCCAGTTCTAATGCAGTCATCTTTCCGCAAACGGCTTCCTTACTTTTTCAAAGAAGGAACATTCGAAATTCATGTGGAGTGGGATGAAGAAAAAGATCGGGCCAAAAGCTTTGATATCCATCACCTTGTGTGAGCCCACGGTCATAACGAACGATTGAATCCAATAAATTATGAACAAGGGAGTGATGAAATGAGAACAGGGAATCCGGTACTAAAAAAAGACACTTTTCAATCCCGCAGTTCAGGAGCTACCATGACTCTAGGAGGAACAGTTGCGAAAATAAGCTTGTTATTCCTCTTTTTACTAGGAACAGCTTCTTATACATGGTACCAGCATTCCATAGGCGCTAACGTAACGATGATGATGATTATAGGAGCTGTCGGAGGCTTAATCTTTGCCCTTATCACCGCATTCATACCGAAAGCTGCCCCTATTACAGCTCCGATCTATGCTGCGCTGGAGGGCTTTTTCATCGGCGGTATTTCAGCTTTTTTTGAAACAAGCTACCCAGGGATCGTCATTCAAGCAGCTTCGTTAACATTAGCCGTTATGGGGGTTCTATTGGCTCTTTATGCCACTCGTATTATTAAAGTGACGAGAAACTTTCGATTGATGGTCGTTTCAGCTACTCTGGGCATCTTAGTCGTCTATTTAATTAACTTCGTATTGAACATGTTTTTTAGTATGCAGGTGCCTTATTTGCACTCAAGTGGACCGATTGGGATAGGCATCAGCTTATTCATTGTGGCTATTGCAGCCCTGAATCTTGTGCTTGATTTCGACTTCATTGAAGAAGGAGCTAAGCGCGGAGCACCTAAACATATGGAATGGTATGGAGCTTTCGGGTTGATTGTCACTCTTGTCTGGCTCTACATCGAAATTCTTCGTCTCTTACAAAAAATCAGAAGATAAAGGAGCGCATCTCAGCGCTTCTTTTTTATTTGTCCCATATAAATCGTATCGTTTGTCGTTCCGCTATAAAATTAGCAACTTCTATGACCAGAGAGATCTTTATCTTATTTCAGTAAAGCTCCCTATTCCTTAAGACTCAGCTTCGAGACATTCGTGTGAGTTTGGGGCTGCGGGAAAAAGTTCGCTTTCCGTGGGGCGGGCGCTGAACCTCCTCGAGCTTACTTCGCTCTGTGGGGTCTCACCTGTCCCGCAAATCCCACAGGAGTCTCACCGTTTCCCTCCGCCCCTTTACCTTATAAGTGTCTCGAAACCACTACTGGAATAAACACCTTTGGCGCATAAGGAAAATGGAGGAATATAAATTTCCAAGGCAGGCATTCCGATAGTGAGAACATGATTTAGAGCACTTTATGCTTATAGCACTGTGATAGTAGAAGACAATCCTTCTGGGTAAAGGGGTTCGTTTCTCACATACATCGAATGGGTTGGTTGGGAAGCTGTGAGACT
>NZ_JRNX01000305.1 GCF_000786645.1 Halobacillus sp. BBL2006 | reverse complement strand
CTTTTTTTTCATTTTCTATACCTCCACTTGTCTTTGAATAAAAATGTAACAGGTAAAGATGAAATTTATCTGAAAAAACAATAGGTTTCTAAGACAGGCTGATAACTTACGTCGAATTGCCCTAGGGTACTGAACAGGACGAGCTATCCAAAAAAAGCCACCGCTCTATAATAGAGCGGTGGCAAACCTTTTAATTATTAGGCGCTGGTTCTTCGCTGGAAGAATATTGACTGCTTGTGTCATCGGCTGTTTCTGTTTTGAGGTCAAGAGCTTGCTTCAAGTTCATTTTCACTTCTTCTAAGCTTTCTTCCTCAGGAACGAAATAATAAAGGCCATCTTCCAGGCGTTTATTTTCGCCTTCAATATTGAACGTTTTCGTTTTTGATTCCTCAGATGAAAATACTTTTTGTATGGCATAAATTTCTTGTGGTGAGAGATTGGTTTTCACATTTTTACCAAGAATATCTGCAAAATCTCCGGCCTTGAACAGCGTACCCGCAGAAATCGCTTCGTCGATGGATGCCTGGATGAACTGACGTTGGCGCTCGTCCCTCGGGTAAGTGAGGTTAGCTTCACGTTTTCTCATCCGCACGAATGCCAGAGCCTCTTCGCCATCCATTTTCATGGTGCCTTCTTCAAATTCAATCTTCTTATACCAGTCTAAGCTGCTTCGTTCCCAGAATGGTTCTTTGACATCGATCGTTACGCCTCCTAAAAGATTAACGATCTCAGTAAAACCTTCAAAATTGACGGTCGCATACTTATCAATCGGAATGTCTAAATAATTTTCAACTGTTTCAACCGTCAATTTTTCTCCTCCATAACCGGAGAGTTCTCCAAGTGAGAAAGCAGCATTGATCTTATGGTTTCCTGCATACTGTTCACCTACTTTTGAAGCTGGGATTTCGACTTGAGTATCTCGTGGAACACTTGTCATCGTCATTTTGTTTGTTTTAGGATCAAGCGTCATGACGATTTGCGTATCGGCTCTGCCAGCTTCGCCATTCGTTGAATAATCTTCAACTCCCATTAGCAAGATGGAAATCGGATCATCACCGATATCAACAGCTTCATCACGTAAATCAGATTTATCACCACGGCCAAGATCCTGGAAGGACGCCGTGTATACTTGGGAGACGTAATAGAATCCGCCTCCAATTAATATCGCAATCAATAATAAGAGTGTGGCTACTCGTCTTCTCTTTTTCTTTTTAT
>NZ_JRNX01000304.1 GCF_000786645.1 Halobacillus sp. BBL2006 | reverse complement strand
TCTATCAGCCGGAAAAAGGAGAAATAAGAGTTAGAGGAGAAAAAGCGAATATTACCGATCCGAACGTAGCGAATGCCTTGGGAATCGGGATGGTTCACCAGCACTTTATGCTAGTAGATACGTTCACGGTTACAGAGAACATCGTGCTTGGAAGTGAACCGAAAAAGGGTTTCACGGTAGATATAAAACGTGCAGAAAAAGAAGTTAAAGAGCTTTCTGAACGTTACGGTTTGAATGTAGACCCGAAAGCGAAAATTCGAGATATATCTGTTGGTATGCAACAGCGAGTAGAGATTTTGAAAACGCTCTATCGAGGAGCGGAAATCTTAATTTTTGATGAACCTACTGCTGTGTTGACCCCTCAGGAAATAAATGAATTGATTGATATTATGAAGAGTCTTGTGAAAGAAGGCAAATCCATCATTCTGATTACACACAAGCTGAAGGAGATCATGGAGGTTTGTGATCGCTGTACGGTTATTCGTAAAGGTCAGGGAATCGGAACCGTGGACGTTTCAGAAACGAATCCGACAGAACTTGCCTCTTTGATGGTTGGTCGAGAAGTCAGTTTTTCTACAGAGAAGAAGCCAGCTGTTCCTAAAGAAACTTTCTTATCAATTAAAGACCTGCGTGTCAAAGATGTACGAGGAGTAGAGATGGTCAAGGGGTTAAACCTTGACGTTCGTGCCGGGGAGATCGTAGGCATCGCCGGGGTGGATGGAAATGGTCAATCTGAGCTTATTGAAGCGATTACAGGACTTCGAAAGAGTGAGTCAGGCAGTATCCAATTGCATGAAAAAGTTATTACGAACCTAACACCAAGAAAAGTCACACAAGCGGGAGTATCTCACATTCCGCAAGACAGACACAAGTTCGGTCTAGTCCTTGATTTTCCAATAGGTGAAAACATGGTCCTCCAAAGCTATTATCAAGAGCCTTTCTCTAAAAAAGGTGTTATGAACTTTAAAAACATCTATAAAAAAGCGCAAGAACTGATCGATGAGTATGATGTACGGACACCTGATGCATATACGAAGGCTCGTGCCTTATCAGGTGGTAACCAGCAAAAGGCGATTATCGGCCGTGAAGTGGATCGTTCTCCAGACTTGATTATTGCTGCTCAGCCGACACGAGGGTTAGATGTGGGGGCGATTGAGTTCATTCACAAGAAACTGATTGAAGAACGCGATAAAGGCCGCGCTGTACTTTTATTATCTTTCGAATTGGAAGAAATCATGAATCTAAGTGACCGTATTGCCGTCATGTTTGACGGGAAAATTGTAGCCGACGTGAAACCAGAAGAAACCAATGAACAAGACCTTGGCTTATTAATGGCTGGAAACACGGATCAGAAAGCAGGTGGGCAATAAATGTTTACAAATCGCACAGTGAATATTCTTATACCGATTATTTCGGTTGTATTAGGCCTGCTTTCTGGAGCGATCATCATGCTTGCTTTTGGTTACAATCCAGTCAAAGGCTATGCCGCCTTATGGAACGGTGCTTTTGGAGATGCTTATTTCTTCGGTGAAACGCTGAGACAAGTTACCCCTTATATTCTTTCGGGTTTAGCCGTAGCCTTCGCACTACGTACGGGATTATTGAACATTGGGGTGGAAGGCCAAGTGTTCGTAGGCTGGCTGGCTTCTGTCTGGGTCGGTGTTGCATTTGATTTACCAGGAATCATACACCTGCCTTTAGCTATTTTAGCCGCAGCTCTTGCAGGAGCGTTCTGGGGGTTTATTCCCGGAATATTAAAAGCGAAACTTGGAGTTCACGAAGTTATTGTAACCATCATGATGAACTACATTGCGCTCTATGTTTCCAATGAAATTGTGCGTAATGTTATTACAGATGGTGAGGACCAGACAGCAAGGATTCCAGAAACGGCTTCGCTTGCTTCCGAATGGCTAGCAGGGATGACTTTCTATTCCAGATTGCACTGGGGTCTGCTTGTAGCTTTATTCATGGCATTAGTCATGTGGTTCTTCCTTAATAAAACAACGCGTGGTTTTGAGCTGCGCTCAGTTGGGTTCAACCAGAATGCTTCCGAGTATGCTGGAATGAGCGTTGGTAAAAACATTGTTTTAGCTATGGTAATTTCAGGGGCGTTCGCGGGTCTTGCCGGAGCAATGGAAGGCTTAGGAACGTTTGGCTATATGTCTGTAAAATCAGGCTTTACGAATATTGGGTTTGACGGAATCGCGGTAGCTTTGCTTGGCGCGAACACAGCTCTTGGTGTCGTACTTGCTGCCTTTTTGTTTGGTACATTGAAGATCGGTGCCCTGAACATGCCGACAGCAGCCGGAGTACCAACGGAGCTCGTAGAAATTGTCATTGCACTTATCATATTTTTTGTTGCATCAAGTTATATGATCCGCTGGATTATTTTACGATTTAAAAAGGAGGGGAAATAAATGGGGTTTTTTGATGTATTAGCATCCATCATTCCACAAGCATTGTTTTTTGCATCCCCTCTGATTTTT
>NZ_JRNX01000303.1 GCF_000786645.1 Halobacillus sp. BBL2006 | reverse complement strand
AGTGTCGTAGAGTTTTTCCAAGGGTATTTGGGTCAGCCATACGGTGGGTTTCCTTCTGAATTGCAAAGGATTATATTAAAAGGAAGAGAGCCGATCAAGGTTCGTCCAGGTGAATTGCTTGCACCGGTCGATTTCACGGATCTTAAGGAAACTTTGTTCCACAAACTTGACCGTCAAGTGACAAGCTTTGATATGATCAGTTACGCTTTATATCCAAAAGTGTTTATGGATCATCAAAAATTCACAGAACAATTCGGCGACATGTCCGTTCTTGATACGCCGACGTTCTTCTATGGAATGAGATTAGGAGAAGAAATAGAAGTTGAAATCGAGCAAGGAAAAACGCTGATTGTGAAACTGGTGTCCGTAGGAGAAGCGCAGGTGGATGGTACAAGAACTGTATACTTCGAACTGAACGGTCAGCCACGTGAAGTAGTCATTAATGATGAAAATGTCAAAGCCACTGTGCAGGTACGCCCGAAAGCTGATAAATCAAATACTAAGCATATCGGTGCCAGCATGCCAGGAACGGTAATCAAAGCGATTGCAAGTAAAGGTGAGAAAGTGAAGAAAGGCGACCATCTGATGATCACTGAAGCAATGAAGATGGAAACGACAGTTCAAGCACCATTTGATGGCGTCATTAAAGATATTTATGTGGAAAACAATGAAGCAATTCATGTAGGTGATTTGCTCATAGAATTTGAATAATATAGAAGAAGAAGGGCAGCGACCTGTATAACCAGGTCGCTTTTTCTGTGCAGTTTTTATATATCGTACGTATAGAGGAGAGAAGACAATAATACCTACAGAAAGAGAAGTGAATAAAGAAAGTATTAAGGCTGATGATGAATGGAAATATCTAGGAATAGATGGAGAGTGCCCTCCTTACATGTTCGACAAGCGTAATTGTTATGAGCATAGACAGCCAGTCAATTGAACTTTTAGAATGAACACACAAATTTAGATCTTCCCCAATACTCTTTCCAACCGATTCATTTGAAAAAACTTGCAATGCGTCTGAGGGTCTGCTAGAAATAAAGAGGTAACTGTTTTAGGAAAGCAATCTCTAATCAAGTATATGAATCCATAAAAAAAGCGTTAAGAATTGCTTTTATGGTTGATACTAGGGGATGAAACTCCTTCACAAAGTTGTCACAAATTCACAAAAATCTCTTAATTAAATAGATAGAAGACAAATTCCATGATACAATTATTTTGATGTTTCTTATCCTTGAACCTCTTAGGATGGAAACAGTCCTCGATTGACGTCATGATTATTTCATTCATGGAACGTAAGAGAGGTAGAAGGAGGAAGATATTACGATGGATAATCCAAGAACAGTCGAATCTGCTTCTACAGAAATCATCGGCCAGTCGACTGTCCGTGAGTCTTCATTGTTAGCTGATATTAAAAGCTTGATCAAAGTAGGGATTATAAATTCAAATTTAATCACAACCTTTGCAGGATTCTGGTTAGCCTTATACTTCACAGGGTCCTCTTTTATCGATCATTGGTTAACTTTTCTGCTGACAATGCTCGGAACCGCTTTCGTCATTGCAGGTGGATGTATAATAAACAACTGGTATGACCGGGATATCGACCCGATCATGTCTCGAACGAAGAACCGGCCGACTGTAACAGGAACCATGTCTCTGACATTGATTCGGAACATGGGGATTGCGACTTCACTCACCGGTTTTGTCATTTTATTATTTACAACCATGGAAGCTGCTTTATGGGGCGCGTTCGGATGGTTCGTATATGTTGTACTTTATACGATGTGGTCGAAAAGAAGGTACACGATCAACACGGTTATCGGAAGTTTTTCCGGAGCTGTCCCCCCGTTGATTGGTTGGTCAGCCATTGACCCCGGCCTTCAACTAGAAGCTGTTATTCTATTTTTAATTATGTTTATATGGCAAACCCCTCATTTCTTGGCACTAGCCATGAAGAAGAAAGATGAATACCAAGCTGCAGGTATCCCGATGCTGCCAGTAGTGCACGGGTTCGATATGACGAAAAGACAAATCGTCATCTACGTAGCTTGTCTGCTGCCATTGCCGATCTACTTAGCTTCACTAGGCAGTGTATTTCTTATTATAGCTACAACCCTTTCCCTAGGCTGGCTGGCTTTGGGAGTTGCCGGTTTCTTCATGAAAAATGATCGAAAATGGGCAACATGGATGTTTATTTACTCCCTAAATTATTTAACCATAATGTTCTTTATGATGGTCCTGGTCACTTTACCATTCCCATTTTAATGTACTAGCTCAATTTTTATTGAGCTAGTTCCATATATAATATGTAAAAAGAGAAAGAGAGGTATCATTCATGAGAGGTTGGATGGGTAAATTCCGTTCATTGTTTCTTTTTGGTGCTCTCACCCTCATCCTATCCGGATGTGGGGTAGACAATTTGAGTGCCCTTAAGCCTAAAGGCTACGGAGCGGAATTAATATTAGATCTTATGATCATCAGTATCGCGATAATGATCTTTGTCTTCGTTATCGTAATGGCAATTTATGCATTTGTCCTTATTCGCTACAGACAGAAAAAAGGACAGGAAAATTTAGTTCCTAAGCAAACGGAAGGAAACAAGGCTTTAGAGGTGATTTGGACTGTAATTCCGATCATTTTACTCCTTGTATTGGCTGTTCCTACCGTACAGGCAACATTCGATCTTGCGGATCAATCTTCACAGGAAAATGAAGATGCAATGACCATTGAAGTTATTGGTAATCAATACTGGTGGCACTTCAATTACGCTGGTCAGGAAATCGCAACGAGTCAAGAGCTCTACATTCCAACTGGAGAGCGCGTATACTTAAACATGAAATCCAGTGATGTCATCCACTCATTCTGGCTACCATCAATTGCTGGTAAGATGGATACGAATCCTGGTGAAAACATGAACACGATGTACTTAGAAGCTTATGAAGAGGGCGTGTATTGGGGACACTGCGCTGAACTTTGTGGACCATCGCACTCCTTAATGGACTTCAGAGTGGTTGCTGTGAGTCCTGATGAATTCGACCAGTGGGTTGAAGATATGCAGAATGTAGATCCTGAGGCAACTCCTGAAACCGCTTCAGCTAAAGAAGGTCAAGAACTATTCAACAACAATTGTATGAGCTGTCATGCAATCGGAGGATCATCTGCGGGTGTAGGACCAAATCTCACCAATTTTGGTAACCGTCAGAAGATTGCCGGAGTCTTAGAACCTTCTAAAGATAACTTAGTGGATTGGATTACAAATCCAGATGAAGTTAAACCAGGCAACCAAATGCCTGCTAACATCGTTTCTGAAGAAGAGGCGAACAAGATTGCAGATTATCTGTTGCAATTAAAACATTCTGATGTCGGGACAGACGTTCCTACAAAAAATACGGATGAATAACTTTTGATGAGACAGAGGTTTTAAAAGGGAGGTTAAAGCGTGAGTACTGCAGTAGCGCAAAAACGAGGGCTCGGCGCTGCGATCTGGGATTATTTGACAACGGTAGACCATAAGAAGATTGCCCATCTTTATCTGGTCTCTGGTGGTTTGTTTTTCTTGATCGGCGGGCTAGAAGCCATGTTAATTCGAATTCAGTTGATGAAGCCTGATAATGATTTCCTATCAGCTGGACTTTATAATGAAATGATTACGATGCACGGAACAACAATGATTTTCTTGGCAGCCATGCCATTGATTTTCGCTTTAATGAATGCCGTGGTCCCCTTACAAATCGGGGCACGAGATGTAGCTTTCCCATTCTTGAATTCCCTTGGGTTCTGGCTGTTCCTATTTGGGGGATTGATGTTGAATGTATCTTGGTTTACTGGAGGAGCGCCTGATGCAGGTTGGACAAACTATGCACCGCTTTCAACAACTTCACCAGGTCATGGGGTAGATTACTATGTCATGGGATTACAAATCTCGGGTGCAGGTACCCTAATTGGTGGGATTAACTTTCTAGTTACCATCGTCAATATGAGGGCTCCAGGTATGACTTACATGCGTATGCCTTTATTCACATGGTCTGTGTTCGTAACAAGTACGTTGATTCTATTTGCATTCCCAGCGTTGACTGTTGGACTGTTCCTTATGATGTTTGACCGTATGTTCGGTTCTGCCTTCTTTGATGTCGGTCTTGGAGGTAACGTTATCATTTGGGAGCACTTATTCTGGATCTTCGGACACCCGGAAGTATATATTTTAATCCTTCCATTGTTTGGAGCATTTAGCGACATATTCCCGACATTTTCTAAAAAACGTTTATTTGGTTATTCAGCCATGGTCTTTGCGACTGTATTGATCGGTTTCTTAGGCTTCATGGTTTGGGCACACCACATGTTCACAGTAGGTATGGGCCCAATTGCCAACTCAATCTTTGCTGTAGCTACAATGGCTATTGCTGTTCCGACTGGTATTAAGATATTTAACTGGTTATTTACAATGTGGGGTGGTCAAATTCGAATGACTTCAGCCATGTTATGGTCTGTGGCTTTCATACCATCTTTCACAATCGGCGGTATGACAGGAGTAATGCTTGCAGCAGCTGCAGCTGACTACCAATATCACGATACGTATTTCGTTGTCGGTCACTTCCACTATGTTATTGTTGGTGGGGTTGCTTTCGGTATCTTTGCGGCTCTTCATTACTGGTGGCCGAAAATGTTTGGTAAAGTATTGAACGAAAAACTTGGAAAACTGGCATTCTGGCCTTTCTTTGTCGGATTCCACTTAACGTTCTTTATTCAACACTTCCTAGGCTTGATGGGTATGCCACGACGTTATTGGGTTTTCCTTGAAGGTCAGGGACTTGAAACTGGAAATATGATCAGTACGATTGGGGCGTTCTTAATGGCCATTGGTACGATCATTTTCTTGATCAATATTGTTTATACTTCTGTAAAAGAAAAGAAAGCAGATGCGGATCCATGGGAAAACGGTCGTACGCTAGAATGGTCAATTGCGTCACCACCACTGCATTATAATTTTGCACAAACTCCATTAGTACGTGGACTTGATCCATTATGGATTGAAAAAATGGAAGATAAAAAAGGAATGACTCCAGCTGAACCGCTCGGTGACATTCACATGCCGAACGCTTCTATTTTACCATTCACGATGTCCCTTGGTATCTTCATTGCTGGGTTCGGATTTATTTACCAGACTGATGATAAAGCATGGTTAGCTGCTGTGTTCGTCGGTATGGGAATATTGCTCGGTTCAATGTTGACACGTTCCTTGAAAGATGACTTAGGACATCACATTCATAAAGAAGACATTGAAGCAGATATTAAGAAGGGGGCTGGCAAATAATGAGTCATGATGATGTACTGAATCCGAAACAAATGCCACATGATCCGGAAAAAGCCACCCTTGAAGGTAAGA
>NZ_JRNX01000302.1 GCF_000786645.1 Halobacillus sp. BBL2006 | reverse complement strand
GTAGGATAACCGTATTTCTCGAGAATGTGTCGTTCGAGTGATCCAGCGTTTACACCAATACGAATCGGGATTCCTTTTTCTTTTGCAGCTTTTACGACTGCTTCAACTTTTTCGCGTTTTCCGATATTACCGGGGTTGATCCGGATTTTATCAGCTCCACCCTCAATTGCTTTTAAAGCCTTCTTGTAGTCAAAGTGGATATCCACTACAAGCGGAATGTTGATTCGTTTTTTAATTTCAGGAATTGCATCTGCTGCTCTGTCATCAGGGCAAGCCACTCGGACGATCTGACATCCAGCTTCCTCTAGTCGTTTAATTTCTGCTACTGTTGCTTCCACATCGTGGGTCTTAGTGGTAGTCATGGATTGGATGACGACTTCATCTGATCCACCTATAGTAACATCGCCAACTTTTACAGGACGAGTATCTTTTCTGTGCGTAATTGCCATTTTAAAATCGCTCCTTTGTATACTTACAAAAAAGGTATCATTAAGAAATTCCAATCTTCATTATAAGGGCTTTTATTATAAATGAGAAGTCAAGACACTTAATTGTAGCCTATTCCATGTAAAAATATTGTAAATAGACTTCATTGTGCATATGCTCAACAAATTATATCATGGCTTAGTGCTATATAGAAATCATATAATAAAATTGAAACAAAATAGGATGCTGATTCGTACTTGTATTATTCGAAAGTAGAAAGAGGGTGGGAGGAGCATGCTTTCTTTTGATTGGATCGCGTTATTTATTACTATGCTTGGTACCATGTTTCTAATCGGGGAACTACTCGTGAATATGCGAGGTGCATTTGCCGTTTTGGGAATTGGTTTCATTACGGTCTATTTCTCTAGCTATTTGGCTATGGACATGTTTTTCATTATGATGCTTGTCTATTTTCTAGGGATTATTTTAATGATCATTGATGGCAAGCTCTTAAATGATGGAACTCTCGCTACAATAGGGGCAGGAGCCATGATTGTGGCTGTAGGGTTCAGTGCACCAAACTGGGTTGCCGGCCTTTATAGTGTGATCGGTGTCATCCTAGGCGGAGCAGGTTCATTATTATTTCTTAAAGTGTTTAAACGACGTGAAATGTGGACAAAAATTACCCTTGCTGATCAGTTGTCTTCTGAAATGGGATACAATTCCATGAAAGAAACGTACCGCTCCCTTGTAGGAAATAAAGGGATAGCCCTTACTGATATGAGGCCGGTTGGAACAATTCAAGTGGATGGCGAAGAATATAGTGCTGTTTCCAATGGACAGTGGATTTCTAAAAAGGATGCCGTTGTTGTTGTTTCGGTTGACGGAACTAAAATCTTAGTAAAAAAGGCACAAGAAGATGACTGAAATTTAACTCATAGTTCAAAACCTTAACACTTCATTGTACTTTGAATTGGTATAACAATCAAAGGACACATGGAGTGTTTTATTTATGAAAAATGCGATGAATCGCATCAAATACAAAAAATGGAAATACCTGTATATCAAGATGTTTAAACCATCTTCCATATCTAATCTTTCTTTCTCCAGCCAGCTTGTTTCCTTAACTTAAGAACTGTCTAGCCTGATTGCTGCTAACCAATTGAAGAGTGTGGAAATAGAGGAAGGAATGGATCTCGATCAAAAGCAGAGGGAGTGGAGCAAAGAACAAGCGTCTTAATTCCTTCGAAAAGTGCCATCTTTGAGGTGGTGCTTTTTTTGTTAGTCGTAATTTTCTAAACATACGGATTTTACGTGTGTATAAATACAATGTAAATTTATTGTTAAGATTAACGTATATCCTTTACAAATAATTTGCCTATCGTTAATAATGAATAAGGTGTTTTGAAAAAAAGAGAAAAATGTGTAGAAACTTGGGTGAAGAAAGGGATGATAATAATTGGATATCAATGTGCAGCAGATGATATTTGAATTCATCGGTGGACTGGGGATCTTCCTATTTGGTATTAAGTACATGGGAGATGGCCTTCAAAAAGTGGCTGGTGACCGATTGAGAGAACTATTGGATCGGTTTACAAGCAACCCGTTAATGGGAGTAGTAGCAGGTGCTGTCGTTACTATGCTCGTTCAAAGTAGTTCAACAACTACAGTGCTGACAGTTGGATTGGTCAACGCTGGTTTCATGACTTTCAGACAGGCGATCGGTGTCATCATGGGTGCCAATATTGGAACGACGATGACTGCATTTATTATAGGTATAGATGTTAAAGAATATGGTCTTCCTATTTTAGCGGTAGGTGCCTTCTTAATTTTCTTCTTTAAAAATAAAAAAGTGACAAACATTGGACAAACAGTCTTTGGACTTGGTGCTTTATTTTTCGGTTTAGAAACGATGAGTGGTGGGATGAAGCCCCTACGCTCTTTAGAAGCTTTTCAAGATTTAACTTTAAGCATGAGTGATAACCCCGTACTCGGTGTAGTTATCGGAACATTATTTACGGTTATCGTTCAAAGTTCAAGTGCTACTATAGGTATACTTCAAGGCCTGTTTGGTGAAGGTCTCATGGACTTAAACGCAGCCTTACCAGTTCTTTTCGGTGATAATATCGGGACAACTATAACCGCTGTTTTAGCGGCGATTGGGGCTAGTGTTGGAGCGAAACGTGCTGCTTTTGTACACGTTATATTCAACGTATTAGGAGCTACAGTTTTCCTATTGTTACTGAAGCCGTACACCTTATATGTTGAATGGCTGCAAGGAGCCTTGAATCTTGAACCAGAGATGACAATTGCATTTGCTCATGGATCCTTTAACGTAGCGAATACGATCGTCCAATTTCCTTTCATAGCTGTATTGGCATGGATAGTCATTAAGTTAGTTCCAGGTGAAGATTCGTTAATCGAATTCAAGCCACAACACCTCGATCCAATCTTTATCGAGCAATCCCCATCACTTGCTTTGGATCAAGCCAAAGAAGAAGTCATTCGTATGGGTGAATATGCGTATAAAGGTCTAGAAGAGACTAGCTTATACTTGAATAACAAGCAACAGAAGCACTCAGAAATTGCTATGCAGATTGAGGATGCATTAAATAATCTTGATCGGAAGATTACCGATTATTTAGTTGACTTATCTCAAGCTTCTCTGACTGATGAGGAAAGCCACAAACACTCTGCACTCATGGATTCTGTTAGAGACCTGGAGCGCATAGGAGATCACTTTGAAAATATCATCGAGCTCATTGATTATAAAAATTCAAATAAAGTAAATCTGACTCCACAAGCAATAGACGATCTGAACACAATGTTCGATTTGACGTTGATGACAGTTAAACAAGCAACAAGGGCGCTAGAGAATATGAGCCGTGAAGAAGCATTGGCTGTCGTTCAAAAAGAGAACGAGTTGGATCGAATGGAACGCAGTTATCGTAAAAAGCATATCATCCGCTTAAACGAGGGTGTATGTACAGGTCAAGCTGGGATTGTCTTTGTCGATATGATCAGCAACCTCGAGCGTATTGGGGACCATGCTGTAAATATTGCTGAAGAGGTACTAGGAGAAAAAGAAAGTCTGTAAAAGCAGAACAAGAAGAGGCAGTTACTAAAATTAGTAGCTGTCTCTTTTGTTTTTCTGAATTGTAAATGATCGTTTGTTTTTCTTGAGAGAGTAGTTTGGAAAGTAAATCAGTAATAACAGTTATTCAACAACGTGCGGGATAGTGGAAGACTCGATTTCGAGATGTTTATGTAGTTTTGGGGTCGTTGGGGAAGGGCACGCTTTCCTGTGGGGGAACCGGCGAGCTTCCTCGGGCTGCGCCCTGT
>NZ_JRNX01000301.1 GCF_000786645.1 Halobacillus sp. BBL2006 | reverse complement strand
ATATGGCGGGTTATGGTCAAGAAATCCCTGAAGCTTCTATGTTATTAGACCGTCGTAAAAGTGAGATCAAGAACCTTGTGGAGCCCGCTAAGCTTATCGGCGCTTTTAAAGTGGCTGAGACCTCAGACGAAGACGATGGATACTGGGTTTGTTATGAAGTTGAAGATTTTGAAGATATCCCTGATGGAATGGTCAGTCTTACTGTTCCGGAAGAAAAATATGCCGTCCTTCATTTTAAAGGTCAGGCATCGGAGATTTACCGTGTCTATGATCATTTACATCAATGGATAAGCGACAATGGATATAAACGTTCACCAGAAAAATGGACGCTAGAAATCTATTCTAAATGGACAGAAACGGGAGATCATGTGGATCTATGTGACCCAATTTACTAGATAAAGGGTTCCGTTACTAGATGAGTAACAAGGGCCTGAGTAGGCTCGCCGTCAGGCCCTGGATAGCGAATGTGTACTCTCAAATAAAGGGGACTTCCTATATTCAGGAAGTCCCCTTTATTGCATTATCGAACATTTACTTTTTCTGTTTGGATGTGTCCCTGTTGTTTGACTTGGTCTTGTGATGTGAATAAGCTTACGGTAATGAACACGATCGTTGATAAAGGAAGCGCATAGAAGAGCGGATCCACATGGGTCCAAGGATAGGCAAGAAGATAGCCTTTTCCAAAAAGAGCTTCAGAAAGACCAAAGGCAACCGACTGCTTCTCGTGCAAAAATAAGAACCCGAACATGCTGACGCCGAAACCAGTAATAATACTGGAAACCGCTCCAGCACGAGAAGCTTTCTTCCAATAAAATGCTCCAACTAATGCAGGCAGGAATCCGGCAGCACAAATTCCGAACCAAAAAGCGGTAGCCTGAGCGATGACCCCTCCCGGTAAAAGGTAAGCCAGGATGACAGATAAGATGACCCCTACGATGACACCAAGACGTGCGGGGCTGATGACATTTCCTAATACGGATCGAATCCCTAATGTTTTCAGGATATCTTCACCAAACGCACTCGCCTGTACATGGATGAGCGAGCTTACGGTGGAAATCGTCGCTGACAGAAGTGTAAGCGTAAATACATAGATGAACCACCCAGGCATCAGCGTATTGATGAACTTCGGAATGACTAGGTCAGGATTTCCACCCGCTACACTAATCGATAGTTCTCCGGCCGTTTCCATAAAATAAACATTGCTGAGTGGTCCGATCATGTAAGCCGCCCCTGTCATGAAAAAGATAAAAATTCCGCCGACAAGAACAGAGCGATAAAGAGCGCGGTCGTTGTTCACCGTCATACAACGCATGGCTAACTGTGGTTGTGCAAGAACCCCTATACCGACGCCCATGATAATGGTGCTGACGAGTGTCCACCACATAGGGGACCCTAATTCAGGCATGCTTGTCCACCCTTGATGTCCCTGGGAGGCGAGTGACTCTGGAACCATCGATTTAAGTGAGGCTAACGCCTGGTGGCCATCCACTATGCCCCCTACCGCTTGATAGCTGGCAAATAAGAAAATAGCCATCCCGATGAGCATAATAATCGCAGCGAACGCATCCGTGTACATGACTGCTTTGATGCCTCCACCAATGACATAGAGCGCGATAATCACGGCAAGAATAAGTAAAGCTGCGTTAAAATTCATAGACAGCGATTCTTGCAAAAAACGGCCGCCGCCAATTAACACAATGCTTGTGTAGGCAGGCATAAAGATAAATATGACAATCCCTGAGAAGACCGTAATGAACTTAGAATCATAGTGTTTTCCTAATAAAGAAGGGAAAGTCGTAGCATCTAGTTTCAGTGAGAGCCTTCGAATCTTTTTTCCAAAAACCGCGAAAGCCACAAAAATCCCCAGTACGATATTTAAAAAAGCTAGCCACAATAGACTTAAGCCATAAATAGAGGCGACTCCACCAAATCCGACCATAGCTGATGTACTGATAAACGTAGCGCCATAAGATAATGCCATGACAATCGGATTGATGTTTCGTCCGCCCACTAAGTAATCAGATTCAGAAGTTGTTTTTTTATAGCCGTAATACGCCAAACCTGACATCACGGCAATATAAACAAGGCATAAAGGAATTAAGATGTAAATGTTCATTCTTCTTCACCCTCCCCCCGATTCCACATCACTGCTCCATACAGGACACATCCGACCGCTGACAGCACCGTGGCAACCCAAATAAATGCAATAGAAGCATCATCGATTCCTAACATATTCGCCCTCCTTAAGTATTGTGATTCTATTAACCTCACCAAATTAAGAAAACGCTTACAATAAACATGTAAAAAGAAGAAGGCCTCAGCTCCGGCCCTCTACACCTTTTATTTAAAACGGCTATGGATGTTGTTATGTTTGTAGGTTTTATGTTGGAATTCTACTAGTTCTAGCGATAAAGCTAAGTATTTTTCTTCATAAATCGAAGCGAAGTGTTCTTTCAGCACCTGAAATAGTGCCTCACAAGTGGCCTGTTTCGTTTCCTCACTTCTGCCTTTTCCAATTTTTAACGTCGTATGAACGAACGCATCGTCTTCTTTCCCATCAGCAATGTGATAATCGGTGACTTTATGGGCTCTTACGCGGATTCCTCCAATCGGATAGGTGTCACCAAGCTCCACTAACACCTGGCTGATCTTTTTAAGTAGACTTTGAATATCTGTATGAGGCGTCAAGTTGTCGGTGTATTCTATAATCACATGCGGCACTACCATCCCCCCTTTGAATCAGTTTTTCTCACCAGTAATCGTATTGATAAGACGTCCTAAGCCTTCAATCTCGGTAATGACCTCATCTCCCACTTTTGTATCCACTGTACCTTTTGGTGTTCCTGTCAAAATAAGATCACCTGGATTTAGTGTCATAAAGCTGCTCAAATATTCGATGAGTACAGGAATATCAAAAATCATATCCTTTGTAGAACCTTCCTGAACAAGCTCGCCATTGACATACGTGCGCAAAGCAAGATTCATCGGATCGTCGACATCTGCGGCATCAACGAGCCAAGGTCCGATCGGTGTGCAATGATCCCGGTTCTTCACTCGCAAATTCGGCCGGTAATAATTTTCCAAGTAATCACGAATCGCATAATCATTAGCAATAGTATAGCCGGAAATATAACTGTACGCATCTTCTTGTTTAACATTTTTTGCCTGCTGTCCAATGACAACAGCCAATTCACACTCATAATGCATGTTTGTAACGTCAGATGGACGATAAGTTTTGCCGCGGTGACCGACAAAAGTATTAGGTCCTTTCAAAAAGACAAGCGGCTCTTCCGGTGCATTGAAAGAAAGCTCGCTCGCATGATCAAAATAATTCAATCCAAGTGCAAAACTTGTCTGCGGCTCGACAGGCGGCAGCCAAACAACCTCTTCTTCTGACACCTGCTGGCCATTATCCAGTTGGACCCCTTCAGAAAGTTCCGTTGCCTGATAAATCCCGCCTTGAAAGGCTACCCGTGCCGTCTTCATGACTTAATCCCTCCTACACGTACTTCTTTTCTCACTATGTTTTCAAGGGCACCCACTCGATCAATCTCGATACGGATTTGATCCCCATCTTTTACACGAGGGGGATTTTCTGGAATACCGACAAGCAGCGTGTCTCCTTTTTCAAGCGTCATAAATTCGGTGACATCGGCAAGCAGCTTTGGAACCGACCGTACTAGATTTCCAGTATGATTTTCTTGCTTACATTCTCCATTCACATAGACACGAATAGCCAGGTTGTCAGGGGTCGGAACGGCATCCCGTTCTATGATCCATGGACCTGCAGGGCAGAACCCATCGCGTGCTTTGTGCTTCACCGCCGGTCTAAATACGCTTTCATGAGGAACGCTGATATCATTAACAATGGTATAACCCGCAACATAGCTTAATGCTTCTTCCTCGCTGACCCGCGAAGCTTTTTCACCGATCACCAGTCCAAGACAGGCTCCGACTTCAAGCTCTGATACATGTGCTGGCATAGGAATAGAGGTTTGATGACCAGTAATGGTGTTTTTGGGTTTGATATAAAGAATGGGAGCTTTTGGAGGAGATTTGTAGGGATCTTGGTGTATGGTGTCTCCCATTTGGTCTAGAGCACCTTTATAGTTTAGTAATGTACCGTAAACCGTTCCCGAAATGGGTGAATCCCAGGAATGATCTGATGGATCGATATTTTTTCCGTTCCATTTGGCAGAACTTTCATTTGGATGAACGTCTATTTCCTGCATCTGCAATCTACCGCTAAATTTTGCTCTCGCTTTTGGCATTTCATTCGCTCCTTCTAGTGAGGGTCGTGTTATTCTACAAAATATTCGAAATTCTCATGTAATTACAAAGTAACACTCGATCTTTCATATATAAAATATTGATTATGTTCGTTTTGCATACGAAAAAAATATAGTCCTGTTTTGACAGGTAAGAAATCTAATTTAACAGATAAGATTGTAATTAATTTTAATGCTCCTAATCCAAGCCTTCATTCAATTAGAGGAGGGTGGTTGGAAAACGACTCGCTTTCCGCGGGCGAGACGGGGAGCCTCC
>NZ_JRNX01000300.1 GCF_000786645.1 Halobacillus sp. BBL2006 | reverse complement strand
AAAAAAATAATAAAACATTGCAAACGAGTGCAAGAAGTTTAATTGCAAACGATAATCCGAAATCACCCATTGCTGAACAGTTCCGTACCATTCGCACGAACCTCCAGTTCTCTTCTGTAGATAAAGAATTGGAAACGATGCTTGTGACTTCAGCAAGTCCATCCGAAGGGAAATCTATCACTACTGCCAATACAGCTGTAGTATTTGCCCAGCAAGGGAAAAAAGTGTTGCTCGTAGATGCAGATTTGCGGAAACCTACCATACACTATACCTTCCGAACCGATAACACCTATGGTTTAAGTAATTATTTAGTCAGTGAACGGCCTCTATCTGATTTGGTGAGAGAAAGCCATATCGACAATCTTGATTTACTACCGTGTGGTCCTATTCCACCGAATCCTTCGGAGTTGTTAGGATCGAAAAAAATGAAGAAGTTCATTAATGAGGCTCATCAGAAATATGACATGATCATCTTTGACACCCCGCCTGTTCTAGCGGTGACGGATTCTCAGGTATTGTCAGCTTTTGTGGATGGAGTCTTATTGGTTGTTCGCAGTAAGCAAACTGAACAGGAAGCGGCTATTAAAGCCAAAGAACAGTTGCTTCAATCAAAAGCAACGATTCTTGGTGTCGTATTAAATGATAAGGATGTTAAATCTAGCAGTTATTACTACTACTATGGTAAGTAAGTCATGAGAGAGAAGCGGTCAAAGCTTCTTTTTTTACTATTAATTAGTATGGGGAAGGAATCTCATTTTTTTTAGGGGGATTACTATATATCGAAGGATGTAGCAATAAATAACCTTAATGCATTTACACACTGCTATAATATACTGATGTTATTTGCGAATTTTAAAACAATTCAGATTATTATATAGGGTATAAGACTTTTTAGAAGGGAGTAGGGGGGTGATAGATATTCATAGTCACATTTTGCAGGAGTTGATGACGGAGTACAAATCATCGAAGAGAGTATGAAAATGGCAGCGTCTGCCCTCGCAGATAAGATCGATACCATCGTTGCGACGCCTCATCATCTTAATGGAAGCTTTGATAACTTTAAGCATGATATTGTTATTCAAGTGAATGAACTAAACAGTCAGCTACAGGTAAGACATATTCCTCTAACTGTCATTCCAAGGTCACGAAATAAGAATTTATGGTGAGATTTTGGTTGGTTTATAGAATAATGAAATTCTAACGATTAATGAAACATACTACTATGTGCTTATCGAATTTCCATCATCTACTGTCCTGAGGTACGCTGATCAAGTATTCTTTGATCTCCAATTGGCTGGCTATCAGCCGGTAATTGTTCATCCAGAAAGAAATAAACAGATTATTGAGCAACCACATCTGCTTTATTCTTTAGTCAAGTACGGAGTTTTTTCTCAATTGACTGCTGGCAGTATTAGCGGGGGATTTGGGAAGAAAATACAGAGATTTTCTCATCAGTTATTAGGGCATAATCTGATTCATATAGTAGCAACGGATGCCCACAATATTTCAACGAGAGGGTTCTGTCTAACAGATTCTTATGAAGTTGTTAAAAATGGGTTTGGGTCAGATATGCTTTTCTTACTATCTGAGAATGCGGAAGATGTGATTAAGGGCAGAGTGTTAGCAGCAGAACCGCCTGAAAATGTTAAAAAACAAAAGTTTTTGGCTTATTTTAAAGTTTAGTTGTAAAGAGATCTATCGTTAACACTTTCCTTTGTGCAAAAATTAGCAAATGTTGTTTACCCTTGTTGAAATCTAAGGTATCCTTATCTATATATTATTTTTCAAAAAATAAATATTAGAAGGAGTTTCTCTAATAGCGGTTGATTTACATATAAATATATCTATGGAATTGTGAAATTTCAATTTGCAGGAAGATAGTATAGATGGCAAATGTTGATGTTGAAGGTGGAATTGATACCATCGTTGATAACCCACATTAAAAAATGGAGTATCTGATTACCACCAGATTTTGACATTATTAAAAGTGTAAGAATACAATAGTAAGCTAAAAATAGAATTAACAACTATAAAAATTCACCATGTCAACAAACTTGGCCTCTGGAGAGTTAATAGAAGGATACGTGAAAGATGGAGTACTCTAATTAACAAGCAAACATGGTTTTGTAGAATTTCCTTCAATTCATGTTCCTAGATATGAAAAAACTCTCAATTATGCAACTGGTAGAAGTCGTCCTGAAATTGTCTTCCTTAAACAATTTGAGCATTCAAATGTCATTTGATCTTTAACAAGTAATGATTCATATGCTTAGAAAAGATTAGCCAGTTCTTCCTTACCTTCAGGAAAATAAAGAAATTTTGTTATCTAAATAACAAGAAGATCACTCACCTGATTAGATATAGCTTATTCCCCCGTGATACGAAATACTAAAAGAAGAAAAAAATTATGTTTGTTTCCTTGAACTTACTAAAGAAGCCCTCTCTTTTAATAGTCTGAATAGTATTTCACCTGAATTTAATTGTTAAGAATGATTAATAAAGATATTTTGGTCTTTATATGATTGGTAAAAACTGCTACACTTTCAATGGCCCGTAAGTAAGGCATATATTGTCTTAACTATGAGAAAGTAACTATTTTAATAATTTTTCTGAAAGAGGTGTATTTCTTGAAAAGCAATAATACCACTGAAATACCATCATACAACCTTAGGATCAACGAAAGTATGTATTATTTATTTTTGAAGCGCTCGATGGATATATTCTTATCAATATTAGGTTTAATACTCTTGGCTCCACTCCTAATACTAGTCTCAATTCTTATAAAAATTGATGATCCTAGAGGGAATGTTATATTTAAGCAAACTAGAGTAGGGAAAAACGAAATAAAATTTAATATGTATAAATTTAGATCGATGGTATCCAATGCCGAACAATTAAAGGCTTCTTTAATTAATGAAAATGAAGCAGATGGTCCAGTATTTAAGATGAAGAAAGACCCGAGAATTACAAAAATAGGTGCGTTTATTAGAAAAACGAGCATTGATGAATTGCCTCAATTAATTAATGTAATTAAGGGTGAAATGAGTTTAGTTGGCCCACGCCCTCCCATACTAGAGGAGGTTAACCAATATTCTAATTATGAAAAACTTAGGCTTAGAGTCTTACCTGGTTTAACTTGCTATTGGCAAGTGGGCGGGAGAAATGATATTAGTTTTAAAGAGTGGATAGAATTAGATTTGAAATATATTACCGAAAGAAATATATTCATAGATATAAAACTAATAGTTAAGACAATTACAGTCTTGTTTGGCTCGAAAAATGCTTATTAATTGATACGAGGAAGGTTATTATATTATGTCTAAAATTATTCCGAATTTATTTATAGTTGGTGCAGCAAAATCCGGTACGACCGCTCTCTATAATTATTTAAATGCCCACCCAGAAGTCTTTATGTCATCTACAAAAGAACCGCATTTCTTTTGCCAAAAGTATATTGATTTGCCTTTAAAAGGGCCAGGTGATTTAGAAAATCAAAAAAAATGGATTACAAATCAAGTAAAATATAAAAAAATATTTAACCAATATAATAGTGAAAAAGTTGCGGGTGAAGCATCTACTCAATATCTTTACTACTATAATACAGCTAAGGAATTACATTCTTTTAATCCTAATGCAAAGATAATTATTATGCTTAGAGATCCGATAGACAGAGCAGTTTCTGCTTATACACATTTAAAGAGAGATCTTAGAGAAAAATATTCTTTCGATGAGGGGCTTAGAAAAGAGGAATACCGAATTGATAATAATTATGAATTTATATGGCATTACAAAAATGTTGGGTTATATTCTAAACAAGTGAAAAAATACATAGAGGTTTTTGGGGAAGATAATGTTAAAGTAATAATTTATGAAAATTTTAAAAAAGATCTAGATGCGAATTTATATGAAATTTATAAGTTTCTAGGTATAAATGAGAAAGTTAGGATAAAAAATAGAGGTGCTAAATATAACGTCTCGGGCGTTCCAAAGAATAAATTTATAAATTATCTAGCTAATGAAAAGAATTTCTTAAAAAAAATTTTGAAACCAATAATTCCATCTAATATTAGGGGGAAAATATCTGGGGAACTAAGAAGCTTTAGTTATAAAAAATTAGAAATATCTGAAGAAACAAGGTCCTATTTAATTGACTTTTATCAAAAGGATATTGAATCCTTAGAGGAAATATTGGGTTATAAAATCACAACATGGTCAAAGCACCAGGCTAAGGATGAGGCGTAAAATGAAGGTGTTGTTTATAATAAATGGTCTTCAGTATTCTGGCGCAGAAATTGTCTTGGAACGGTATCTCAAAGATAATGAAAAAATTAAGCCGATTTTTGCTTTGTTAAATAACAATAGTGATTTGAAAAATCGTTTAGAAAGACAATTTGGAATAGGAAATGTTTATACTTTAAATATAGAAAAGAATAATTTTATAAATAAATATTTCCCGATGATTCTTAGCAAACTTTTTTGGAAAAAAATCAAAACTGTGATTTCTATTACTAAACCTGAAGTTGTTTACGCAAATAACTCTACTGAAGCAATTTATGCTTCATTTAAAAAAAGTCCCTTACCATTGGTTGTCCATATACATGATATGGTAAGTAGTATAAGGAATCCTTTGAGAAGATATGGCATTAAAAGAGCTGTGAAAAATTCAAATGAAGTTATTACAGTATCTAAGGCTGCTAAGTATGAAATAAATCGTAATGATGTATCTGTGGTATATAATGGACTTGAGAATAGCTATTTTGTAAATAATGATACTAAAATTACCTCATTTAACAGGTCTTCTCAACCAATAAAAATTGGGTTTATAGGGTCATTTATACAAAGGAAAGGTCCAGACCTCCTTTTAGAGGCAATTAACATTCTCAGTAGAAATGGAACAGAAAATATTGAGCTATACATTGCCACTAATTATATAGATGAAAAACTATACCAAAAATGTTTGAGAAAATGGCCGGATTTAGAAAAAAAGTTAGTAGTTAGGAAAAATTTAAACGAAATCCAAATTAAAGATTTCCTAAGCGAGATTGATTTTCTTGTGGTTCCAAGTAGAAGGGACCCGCTTCCAACTGTTGTAATGGAAGCTATGGCGATGAATAAGATTGTTATCGGTTCTAAAGTAGACGGGATACCTGAAATGATAAAACAACCTATGCTTTTATTTGAAAGTAATAATCCTAGGAGCTTAGTTAATAGCATTTTAAATGTTATTAACTCAGACGAAAAGACACTTAATACTATTATTCAAGAATTAAACAGTAGAGCACAAAAACATTTTAACGATCGCCATAAAAAAGAAAAAGTGAATAAGATTTTAGAAAAATTAACTAAATGAATAATATAACTGAATAAAGAAGGTGTATTAGATTGGGAAAAAATATACTGCTAACAGGATCCCATAGAAGTGGTACTACCTTTACGGGGAAAATGTTAAGCATTCCTAAAAACATAGGATTCATTAATGAGCCATTTAATCCAAATATCGGTATTGAGGGTATTGATAATTGGAATGTATACGTAAAGGAAGGAATAAGTAATGAGAAGTATTATGAGAATCTTGTAAAGGATTTGTTGAATGGAAGGGCATCTTTTAAGAGAATTCAAAAAAAAGATGATAGTGTATTTAAAAAAACAGCTAGATTATTTTTGAAAAGTGGGTCACATATTGAATATATAAAATCTACTAGAAGTAATAGTGTTGAGAGATATCTCCTTAAAGACCCTATTGCTTGTATGGCATCGGAATGGTTACATAATAGATTTGATATGGAAGTAGTAATGTTAATAAGACATCCAGCTGCTTTCGTTGCTAGCCTAAAGAGGTTAGATTGGCATTTTCCATTAGAAAGGTTAATAGAGCAGAGAGAGCTGTTTGGTGATTTTTTAAATTCACATCTAAAAAATATAAATTTAAGTAGTATAACTACAGTTGAGAGAGATGCAATTTTGTGGAATTGTATTCATGAAGTTTTATTTAGTTACTTACATAGAAACCCTGCGATGATTTCCGTAAAACATGAGGATTTATCCATAAATCCAATAAAGGAGTTTGAGGGTCTCTATAATAAACTAAATATAGATTTTGATAGTAATGTAAAAAAAGTGATTAAAACATACACTGTGAGCTCAAACCCTACAAATCCTAAAAATAATTTAGTTCATGATTTAAAGAGAAATAGTAAAGATAATATTGAGAGGTGGAAAAAAATATTATCAGAGGAAGAAATATATAATGTTAGAAATATCACTAAAGATCTAGCTCATTATTATTATAGTAATAATGAGTGGTAAGACTATTACAAATAAGTGTGAGGTTTTATATGCAAAATAAAAGTTCTATTATTAGTCAAAAATTAGTGCCTATACTTATATTGTTATTAATTTTTTCAACACAGGGTATCTTGACATTCACAATATTAAAACAGGTTAATTTAGCTTCTTACAACAGTTTCTTGTTAGAGGCTATAATCGTTTTACTCTTCATATTATACGTAGCAGATATGATAATGGTTAAATTTGAAATGAAATTCAAACATATATTTTTAGTTTTATTT
>NZ_JRNX01000030.1 GCF_000786645.1 Halobacillus sp. BBL2006 | reverse complement strand
TGCTTCGCTTTCCTCGGGCACGGCCTCAGCCTCCTTGCGGAAAAGGGCCACTGCGGGGTCTTCGGACACGGGCTGTTCCCGCAGGAGTCTCCGCATTCTGTCTACGCTGAGAAAACTAAACATGGAGAAGAAGGATTTAGACCATCCCAGGGTAGGAAATAACACGGAGACTTCTGCGGGAGGAAGGCATGGGTGAGACCCCACAGTGCGCAGCGTGAAGAGGCTCACCAGCCGTCCGCGAAAAGCGGAGTGTATTTTCCGAAGCGGTCATTCAGAGCAATCGATTACTTCTAAAATTCCCTACCCTTAATTTGTTCGTCTTTAGATTGGATGCTTTTAATTATGTCCAAGCCCGTTTTCAAATGTGTTAAGTTAACAGTAAGTGATAGGAAGGGGGAATGGTGATGAAACCGGTTATTGTTTCATGGAGCGGCGGGAAAGATAGTGCGCTTGCTCTTAAAAAGGTGATGGAGGATAAGCAGGTTGACGTGAAGGGGCTTTTCTCAACAATTTCGGAACAGTCTTCCCGCTTGCCGATCCATGAAGTAGGGGGAAAATGGATCCAACAACAAGCAGAATCCATCGGTCTTCCACTGTTCTTAATCGAGATGCAAGACCTGGCAACGAACGAGCAATATGAGGGAAAACTGAGAGACCAGTTTGAGCAATGGAAGCAGGATGGCATCTACACGATCGTCTATGCCGACTTATTTCTTGAAGATATAAAAAAGTATCGGGATCAGATGCTATCCCGGTACCAAATGGAAGGTTATTATCCCCTTTGGGAAACGGACACTGAAAAAGCAGCAAATAATTTTATCAGTAAGGGTTTTCAGGCCATCGTTACGACCGTGGATACAGAAAAAGTACCGGAAAAACTCGTAGGCCATCATTACAATCAGGAATTTTTAAAGCAGCTTCCGGCATATGTGGATCCATGTGGAGAAAATGGGGAGTTTCATACGTATGTGTATAATGGCCCGAATTTTAAGCGCTCTATACCAGTTAAGGGTTCCCATTCCTTTTATACAATGGACGGGCGCTTTGCTCATATCGATTTGGTGTAAGTGGAATTGGTCCATAGCGAATACGTATTGTTCTATAACGATATTTTCGTCTTAAATTAAAGAGGATAGAAGGCATCGATTTATGCTATACTGATATTAGTACCAGGTACTAAAAACATTTTTTTGGAGGCTGACATGGAAGATTTATTGAAACTGAAAAATAAAAACATCGTCGTCATGGGAGTTGCCAACAAACGAAGCCTTGCGTGGGGAGTAGCCAAGTCCCTTTATCAAGCAGGTGCGAATGTCATCTTTACATATAGAAAAGAGCGCTCCTATTCCAAGCTGCAAAAGCTGTTGGAAGAGCATGGCTTAGAAGCAAGAATGATTGTCCAGTGTGACGTGAATACGGATGAAAGTATCCAGGAAGCGTTTGGGAAAATCGGCGAAGAAGTCGAATGTATCCATGGTGTTGTACATTCTATCGCCTTTGCACATGCAGAAGATCTCAAAGGGGATTTTGTTGAAACATCTAGAGATGGCTTCGCATTTGCTCAAGATACGAGTGCGTATTCCCTCGTTGCGGTGGCCAATGCGAGCCGCCCGCTTATGAAAGAGGGAGGATCTTTGATTGCTATGAGTTACCTGGGCGCAGAGCGTGTCGTGGACGGATACAACGTCATGGGAGTCGCAAAAGCTTCCTTAGAAGCATCAGTGAAATATTTGGCTTCTGACCTAGGGAAACACGATATCCGGGTGAACGCGATTTCTGCTGGAGCAGTAAGAACACTAGCAGCCAAAGGAGTCCCTTCCTTTAACGAGATTCTTCACAAGATCGAGGAGACAGCTCCACTTCGTAAAAACGTTACACAAGAAGAAGTCGGGGATATGACTCTTGCTATGATGAGTCATCTTTCGCGAGGAGTTACAGGCGAAATCGTTTATGTAGACTCCGGTTACAATATCATGGGCTAAAGAAAGAAATATAGGCAAACAAACAGTTCCACTCTGTTATGAGGGGGGCTGTTTGTTTTTTTGGAAGGATAAACGAACTCCTCGTCGAATACTAGTTCTTATTCAATAAGTGAGGAGAAAAAGAAGTGAAAACTAATAAGCTAACCATTGTTGTACCTGGAATGCTAGAAGAAGTTCACGAGATTTATTTGAAATGCAAAGAGGATTTACTAAAGAAAAACATCTTGCAATGGGATGACCACTATCCTGACAAAAATTACTTTCAAGAATGTATTGAAAATAAAGTACTAATGGCCTTTATGGAGGATGAAACCATACTAGGACACGTTGTTCTTAGTGAGTGGCAATCGGATGAATGGAAAGTGATGTCATGGACAGGAATAAGACCGATTGTTATCCATTCATTAATGATCCAGCCATTTATTCAAGGGAAAGGGATCGGTACTCGGTTTGTGAAACTTTGTGAGGAATATGCCATTGATCAAGGGTATGATAGCATAAGGCTGGATGCATTTGCTGGGAACGCAGTTGCTATTCATTTGTATGAAAAGCTTGATTACCAAAAGAAAGGCAGTGTATATTTCGCTTCAAAACCTGAAGGGCATCAGGAATATATGTGCTTCGAAAAGCTGTTGTAATCATGAATGGGTTGTTCTTATGCCAATGTCAGTCATTCTCCGTGAGATGCTTTTTCATTTGTAAACGTTTCATACAATATATTTAGGGAAACATATTTCTAAATAAGGAAAAATGACGCAGGACCAAATGAATAGAACGGAGGAATCGGAATAATGCAGAAACAGCAGAATATTATCGAAGAATCCTTGAAGGCGCTAATGGAAGATGAAACGTTTTTACCGGACTTACAAGCACAAACGCGTGAACAGGCATTTAAATCATTGGTGGCGTTGCTTTCGACTCCCAATCATATACATAAATCCTTCCTGAGGATTACCCTTGAGAACGGAACGATTGTCCGCATCCCATCGTTCCGTGTCCAGCATAGTGACACAGTTGGTCCTTATAAAGGCGGAATTCGTTTTCACGAGTCGGTCAACGAAGGAGAAGTGGCGAATTTAGCCAAGCTGATGACTTTGAAGAACGCTCTCCACGAATTACCTTTCGGGGGAGGAAAAGGCGGCGTAATCATTAACCCGAAAGAGTATTCGATTAAAGAGCTGAATTTGATTTGTAAGAAATACGTCCAATATTTCGAAGACATCCTTGGACCAGACAAAGATATCCCAGCTCCGGACGTTGGGACCGGTGAACGGGAAATGGACTGGATGATGGGAGAATACAAAAACACTCATCCAGGGCAACCTTATCGAAACAGCTTTACAGGTAAAAGTATCGTCAACGGTGGTTCATTGGGACGCAGAGAATCGACAGGCAAAGGGGTTTATTTCACCTTCCGTTATATGATGCACAACTATTTGCAGGAAAATAAAAAGTGGTTAAGTGAAACGGAAAACATCTTTGCGAAAACTGCCCTTGATCATGCAGAGAAAAAGTTGTCAATGGCTATCCAAGGGTTTGGTAATCTTGGTTCTGTGGCGGCTTTAGAAGCTTACCAATGCGATTATTTGCAAAATAAAATCGTAGCCGTCAGTGACCATAATGTGATGCTGTATAACGAGGATGGACTTGATATCCCAGCTTTATTAAAATACACAAAGGATAACGACGGAGATTTACCAACGAATGACGAAGCCCTGCAGGAACACGGTATTAAAGCAGAGGTTCAAGAAAGAGATGATTTACTTACGCTTGATGTAGATGTTCTCCTTTTGGCTGCATTAGAAGATCAGATTCATGAGAATAATATGGAAGAAATTCAGGCCAGGCTTATCATAGAAGGAGCGAATGGACCGATCACGGAAACTGCGGATAGATATCTCGCTGATAAAGGGGTCTTAATTGTACCAGATATTCTAGCTAACGCCGGCGGTGTCATTGTTTCGTATTATGAGTGGATCCAAGGAAGAGAAGCTCAGTTCATGACTGAAGACCAGGTGTATGAACGTTTATTCGATAAAATGAAAAATACGATGGATACAATTCTACCTCAATTTTTTGGTGATCCCTTCCCATTGAGGCAAAATAGCTATATCCATGCAGTGATGAAGCTTTCAACAATTATGTATCGTCAGGGTAAACTATATTAAATTTAACTTTCAACCTCAGTCCACTTATTGGGCTGAGGTTTTTAAATGTAGGCTCTATTAAACATTGTTTTTGATTTTTGTGGGTTAAGCTTTATTCCATTAAATAACAGTATTCTGGGAGACTTGATTTCGAGATCTTTGTGTGGAGAAAGGGAAGGTGGGGAAGGAGTCGCTTTCCGTGGGAGTACGGTGAGCATCCTCAGTCTTCGCCCTGCGGGATGTCACCCTGTACTCTAATCCCACAGAAGTCTCCCCCTTACCCAACTCCCCACTGAGCTTTCAAGATAATCAGGATTATGTTGAAGAAGGGGCTTCGTTATCCGGGCTGCTAGTCAAAATTAAGATTTTCCAAAATTATATATAAAAACGGGTGGATTTATGTGTTTGGATTATAGTTTCACCTGCCACATAGAGGAATGTGTAAAATATAAAAAGCTGTTGGCGTTATAGCCAACAGCTTTTCCAATTCAATCAACCTGTGTTTCTTAATCCTGCTGCAATACCACTGATCGTCAGCAATACTTCAGTAAGAATATCGTCATTGATATCTTCACTTTGTCGAAGTTCCTTAATAAGTTCCACTTGTAAGAAGTTCAACGGATCCACATATGGGTTACGCAGGCGGACAGAATCTTTGATGGTCGGCTGGTGATCCAACAATTCTTCATCCCCTGAGATTTGTAAAAGTACTTCTTTGGTACGTTCGTATTCTTCAACGACGTTGTTGAAGATTCGTTCACCTAACTCTTGATCGTTTACAAGGGCCTTATATTCTTTTGCGGTTTGGATATCCGCTTTCGTTAGAGCCATTTGTAAGTTATTGATCGTAGTACGGAAGAATGGCCAGCTTTCATACATTTGTTTTAGCTGAGCTAAGTGTTCGTCACTTTGTGAAGCATAAGCGGATAACCCTGAACCAGATGCATACCAGGCTGGAATCAGCTGACGGTTTTGAGTCCAGGCAAACACCCATGGAATCGCACGTAAGTTTTCAAATTTCGAACTGTCTTTACGCTTCATCGGACGAGAACCGATGTTCAGTTCGCTGATTTCTTGTAAAGGCGTCGCTTCATTGAAGTACGTTAAGAAATCTTTGTCTCCGAAAACGAGAGATTGGTATTTCTTCAGGGATATTTCAGAGATCTCTTCCATAGCTTTTTCCCAGGCTTCTTCACGATGGTGACCTTGCTCAGATTCTTGTGAAACATTCGCTGCTCCTTCAAGTAAGGTTGAA
>NZ_JRNX01000003.1 GCF_000786645.1 Halobacillus sp. BBL2006 | reverse complement strand
AAGAAAGAAAAACAGAAACAGTATCAGCGTAACCTTGAAATCTTTGAGAGCAAGGCTACTCAATTATATGAGTTATTGAAACTAAAAGAAGAAGCAGAACTACGATTTGAAAGCACTTTGGCAGATAGAGCTGTACTGGCTATGTCCTTTATACAACATCAGCACTACATAGAACAGTTGGAAGAAAAAGTTAATGCGCTTCAGCCTGAGGTTCAAGAAGCAAGAAACTCGCTGAAGAAGACCCAGGTTCAATTGAGCGAGGCACATGTTGAAGTGAAAAAATTTGAGAAATTGATTGATCAAAAGCTTGCTACACAAAATCTCTTGATTAAAAAAGAGGAAAACAAGCAGATGGACGAGCTTTCCATGAAGCAATTTATTAATTTTAAGAATAGGTGATGGTATGGCAAAAAAAGCAAAGGTAAAACAGGAAAAAGGCAGTAAATTGCAATGGTTTTTCTTTGGTATTGTCATTCCCACCGTTTTCGCAGCTACGCTTGCTTTGATCGTTTTCACATTGCTTGGGATCAATGTTTTTGAGCAAGCAGAAAAGTATGCAAATCAAGTTCCGGGTTTGTCGAAGATTGTCTCCACTTCTGTGGAAAAAGAAGAGGTTGTTAAGGAAGAGCAACTTCAAGCGACTATCGCCAATGGAGAAGCTCAAATTGAACAGTTGCAAAGCGAAGTGGAGAGTAAGCAGGCGGTCATACAGGATATGGAACAGCAAATTGTACAGCTTGAAGCAGATCTAAAAGCATCCAATGAGAGTAAGACCGAAAACAAACAAGACGCTTCAGAAAATTTGGCGATTTCATTTGAAGAAATGGATCCGGAGGAAGCGGCACCAATTGTAGAAGAGATGGATAAAGCGTTAGCTGTAAAAATGCTTGCACAAGTTCCTGACGAAGAAAGAGGAGAAATACTTGGGAAAATGGATCCCGAGATTGCAGCGGGAATTGCCAGTTCGTTGATGCAGGAAGATTGACGTGCGTTCATTTGAAAGGAGGTGAGAAAAAATGCCAAGTATGATGCAGTTATTCTCTGCAAGAGCCCCTGCTTTATCTCAGTTGAACCTTTCTCATTCACCAAAAGCATCGAAAAATTTTCAACAGTTGCTTTCCGAGTTTCAATTGGAAGGAGAAAAGTATTCTCTTTCTCAGAACATGGAAAGCTTTCTTCAAACACTACAGTCCATTTTTGATGAAAACCGTCTGGATGTAAATGTACAAGAAATCGTTCGTGAACAGCCTGCAGGCTGGATTGAAGGCTTAACAGGGAAACTGAAGGGAATGAGCGGTCAGGAGTTGGAAACTCTGGTTACCGATCTTGACGCCATGAATACTGTGATGAATGCGTTGCTGAAAGAGGCGTCAATCCCTGTCTCGCAGACGAATACTAAACAACTGATTCATTCGGTCCTGCAAAAAACCAAAGAGTTAATTGGAAGTAAAGAGGAAATTGATGAAGATGAAAAAGGTTACGATATCGGGGCTTTTCATCTAATAGAGAATGTCATTGTTTCCAGGAGTAATAGCACTCATAGCCAACCTTCTACAGATGAATCAGCTCACTCTCTTTACAAACAATTGATGAATGCGTGGCAGAATTTTAAAAAAATGACAAGTCAAATGAACGCAAAGGATTTTATTGATGGTCAACAGTTGAATCAGAAGCAGGTTATAGAGGTTAAAGATTTATTACAACAATTCACCAGGCTACTCAAGCAAAACCCTTTGAACTCCACAGAACAATGGAGATCGGTTGTTTCTCAAGTGACTAATGATGGGACAGAAAGGCAGCAAAAAGTTTTTCAAAGTCTTCTGCAATCATTCAATCGAAGGGTCAATGTTCCTGAAACATATCAACAGCAAAGCCCGGTCAGTGGAAAAGAAGTTGTTAAGTGGCTGACACAAGCCATAGAGGCAACTGGTAAAGACCAGCTAAGTGAAAAGCAGGCGCAGGGAGGAAGCATCCCGGCTCAAACTATGACGAAAGTAGAACAGTATGTTCTTCACATCAATCAAAATCAGTCCCAGAATACGATGCAAAACAAATGGATGGAAGAGTTCGAGCGTGTGCTTTATTCTAGTAAGCTTTTTTTCAATAAGGCTGGAAATATGGAACTGCAGCTGAAGTTACGTCCAGCTAATTTAGGAGAAATGACAGTTAAATTGGCTGAGCTGAATGGTGAAATGGCAGTCAAAATTATTGTCAGCACACAAGCGTCTAAGGAAATGCTCGAATCGAATTTGGCGCAACTGCGACATATGTTCACTCCACAGCAGGTGGTTATAGAGAAGAATGAAAACCTTGCAGCCCAGCAACAGTTCTTTCAGGAATCTGAATCTAAAGATCCTGGCTATGATGGAGAGCAGGAACAACACGCTAGAGAAAGAGATGATCAGCCGGATGATCATGAGGAAGACTTATCTTTTCATGAAATTTTATTGAACGAGAAAGTGTAGGTGAATGTTTGATGACAACAATTGATCCTTCCTTGTACCTGCAAAATCAACAGAGTAGAGGAACAACTAATAATGTCCTAGGGAAAGATGATTTCTTGAAAATCCTAATGGCGCAAATCCAAAATCAAAATCCGCTCGATCCTATGAAGGACAAAGAATTTATTTCTCAAATGACACAGTTCTCAAGCTTAGAACAGATGACAAATATGTCTCAATCCTTCCAATCCTTCATGGATTCTCAAAGCGTGCCGCCCATCATTCAATATAGCGGATTAATCGGAAAAGAAATTACCTATCCAGTGCACAACCCTGATACCGGAGTACTGGAACGGACGGAAGAAGGCGTTGTTCAGGCAGTCAACCAAAAGGATGGCAAGACAACAGTGGAACTGCCTTCTGGGGAGAGCATTCCAGTTGATCAGATCATGAAAGTAAGTCAAACGGAAGAAGTTTAGATCGTATCAAGAAAGTAGGCGAATGGAATGGAACCTAAGATTCATCAATTGCATCAGCCGCTTCCTTCAATGAACCGTCAAAAACCGACTTCTCCTAAAGCGGAAACATCCTTTCAGCATGTTCTCAATGAAGTTCAAGAGCTTAAAGTTAGTAAGCATGCTAAAGAACGTCTACAAGAAAGGAAAATTGAAATTGGGGAAGCCAAATGGAGAGAAATATCCAATAAAATGTCGGAAGCTAAAAGGAAAGGTGTTACCGATTCATTAGTGATCACCGATCAAGCAACCCTTGTCGTAAGCACCAAAAATAATACTGTCGTAACAGCTATGGGTAGAGAAGAAGCATCATCCAAAATCTTCACCAATATTAACGGGACGATTGTTTTGGAAGATTAGGCTGGACCCTGATAGGGAGGCCTCTTGTCAGCTTGCGGACCGAATGAAGCAGCTGAAATCAATTTAAGAAAGGGATGTTGATCAATGTTACGTTCAATGTACTCAGGAATTTCCGGGATGAAAGGGTTTCAAACGAAGTTAGATACGATTGGAAATAACATCGCAAACGTAAACACGTATGGATATAAAAAAGGACGAGTGACGTTTCAGGATATGATGAGCCAAACGATGTCTAGCGCACAAGGACCCACTCAAGGAGCAGGCGGAAATGTGCGTGGGGGATTGAATCCTTCTCAAGTAGGCCTTGGTTCACAGATGGGGTCAATCGACACGATCCATACCCAAGGAAATAGGCAAACGACAAACCGACCTCTGGACCTCTCATTAGAAGGGGATGGCATGTTCGTATTAGCTGAAGCAGGATCAGATCAAATTAATACTGGTGGAGATATTGCTAATCTTCAAAATGTGAGCTTAAGCTTCTCAAGAGCAGGGAACTTTTACTTGGATTCTGATGGAGCGATTGTGAATAATGAAGGGAAATATCTTATTGGTCAGCCTTATGAAATAAATGATAATGCCGATAACACGGCGGGCACAAACCCTGGAGTGATTACGATTCCAGATGATGCGCAAAGTTTCAGCATCCAGACAGACGGAACAGTAAACTATATCGATGCCAATTCGAATTCAAAAGTTGCGGGACAGATTCGTTTAGCTAATTTCTCAAACAGTGGAGGTCTCCAGAAAGTTGGAGGTAATACATTCCAGAACACTGATAACGCAGGCATAACAGACGAAGATGAAGATGGGGTATTCAATAGTCTTGAAGACTTACTAGTAGCCGGACAAGACGGTACGGGGCAAATGATCTCTGGTGCGCTTGAAATGTCCAACGTCGACTTGGCAGAATCTTTTACAGAAATGATCACAGCACAAAGAGGTTTCCAGGCAAACACTAGAATCATCACGACTTCCGACGAAATTTTGCAGGAGCTCGTGAACCTTAAACGATAAAGGGAGGTAGGGAGACCTGAAACAGGCTCTCCCTGATCAACTATGATTTCTTTGACACGATTGAACGGGGAAGAGTTCACCTTTAACGCGATCTATATAGAGCAGCTCCAATCCAATCCTGATACGACGATTACGACGACGCGCGGAAGGAAGTTCGTTGTAAAAGAACCAGAGGAGGTTGTAATCAGGCGGATCAAAAAATTCTATCAGCAGATTGGTCTCATTAGAATTATTGAACAGGCAGGTGAGAGCGATTAGAAACAATATTTTCAAAACAATGATCATTGTTTTAAGTTCCTTAACTGTATTAGGAGTTGTTGCACTGATTTTAGTTACCAACTTAGGTGGCACAGAAGAAGCAAGCGGGGAACGGTCGATCGATGATATCCGTGAATCCTCCTACTTAACAGACGATATTACAACAGACCTGCAAAGTGGAGACTATGTGCGCATTCGTTTCAGAATCGTAACGGATAGCAAAAACTCATTGGAAGAACTTGAAAAAAGAGACTTCCAGGTTCAGAACATCTTGATAAAAGAATTAGCAACAATGGAATCCGATGCCTTCCAAACGGGATTATCAGGACTGGAAGAAACATTGAAACTAAAATTAAATGAGTTTATGACTGAAGGAAAAGTAACGGACGTCTATACCGTAGATAAAGTCCTACAATAAAAGTTGGAACTTTAAAGGGGGTGGGGATTTGGCTGAGGAGGTTCTCTCGCAACATGAGATTGACTCATTATTATCCGCACTATCGACAGGTGAGATGGATGCGGAAGATCTAAAAAATGAAGAAAAAGAGAAAAA
>NZ_JRNX01000299.1 GCF_000786645.1 Halobacillus sp. BBL2006 | reverse complement strand
GTTACAGGCGGGCATCCACTTTCCGTATTGGATGATGTCGATCTACTAGTGAAAAACCCTGGTATTCCTTATGAGAATCCAGTGGTTGAAGAAAGTCTTAATAGAAATATACCTGTGGTAACAGAAGTGGAACTGGCTGGACATCTACACAAAGGCCCCCTTATTGCTGTAACAGGATCGAATGGGAAAACGACTACCACGACTTTGATACATGAAATGATCAAGGCGGACGAACAGCTTGTTTCTGTTGCTGGGAACATCGGAAAAGTATCATGTGAAGTTGCACGATCAACTTCACATGAAGAGACAATGGTCGTCGAGCTCTCCTCTTTTCAATTGTTAGGTACAAAGAACTTCCGTCCGGATATTTCGGTATTACTGAACCTTTACGAAGCTCATTTGGACTATCACGGGACACTGGAGAACTATCACGAAGCAAAGGCGAAAATAATGGCAAATCAATCGGATGACGACACGCTGGTTTACAATGCTGATGATGAGAAGATAAAATCGTACACATCTCGCACGAATGCAAACCTTGTAGCGTTCTCTATAAAAGAGAAGGTTGATGGCGCCTGGGCAGACGGTGAATGGGTGTACTTTTACGATGAGCCTGTCATGAAAATTGATGACATCGTCCTCGTAGGTGAACAGAACTTGCAAAATATATTGGCTGCTGTCGCTGCGGTCAAAGTAAACGGGATCTCCAATAAAGCGATCGAGGAAGTATTGAAGACCTTTACTGGAGTTGAACACCGGCTCCAATATGTGACAGAAAAAAATGGCCGTTCTTTTTATAATGATTCAAAAGCAACAAACATTTTAGCTACCTCTTATGCCTTACGCTCATTCAAGCAGCCTGTCATTCTGCTGGCGGGGGGCTTGGATCGCGGAACGACTTTTGAAAGTCTTTCTCCCTATTTGTCCTCCGTTAAAGGAATGGTTCTGTTTGGTGAAACAGCTGATCTTCTAAAAGAAACAGGAGAAAAAGCAAATGTTGCGAAGGTTGCCAAAGTGGAAGGAATGCACGAAGCTGTGCAGAAGGCTTATGAAATGTCTGATTCAGGTGATGTTATTTTACTTTCGCCGGCATGTGCGAGTTGGGACCAATATCGAACTTTTGAAGAAAGAGGCAACATGTTTATCGAAGCTGTGCATAAGCTGAACTAAGGGCTTATGCGACAAGCTTACAGCCCTGTTTTCCATCCAGATGGGAGGTAGGGCTTTTTTTATGGAAGAAAAACAAAAAAAGCCGGATTTATGGTTAAGTGCAGCCATCATCGGTATATTGATCATTGGTATAGTCATGGTTTACAGTTCTTCAAGTATTTGGTCAGAGTATAAGTTCGATGATCCTTGGTTCTTCGCTAAAAGACAGATTCTGTTTGCAACAGCAGGACTGGTAGCGATGATTACGTTATCCAGAATTCCTTACTATTTTTGGTATGGACATGCCAAGTGGATTCTACTCGTCTGTCTCGTTTTTCTAATCGCAGTATTAATCCCGGGTGTCGGGATGGTTCGTGGTGGAGCGAGAAGTTGGATTGGGGTAGGAATGTTCAGTATCCAGCCTTCTGAATTCATGAAACTAGGGTTAATCCTGTTTCTGGCACGTTTTTTATCGGACAGGCAAAAGAGGATGAACTCGTTTCAGGAAGGTTTTTTACCTGGACTGGCACTTATTTTGGTCCCTTTTGCCTTGATCATGCTGCAGCCTGATCTGGGGACAGGGGTAGTTATGGTTGGGACATGTCTTGTTATGATGTTTACAGCTGGTGCCAGAATCAGTCACTTCATGTGGATTGCAGCAGCGGGGATGGCGGGGATGGTTGGTTTGATTGCTTCTGCCCCGTATCGAATAAAACGAATAACTGCATTTTTACATCCGTGGGAGGATCCTCTGGGTGCAGGGTTCCAGATTATCCAATCTTTATATGCCATAGGTCCAGGAGGACTTTTAGGGCTTGGACTTGGTAATAGTATGCAGAAATTCTTCTATTTGCCTGAACCTCAAACAGATTTTATCTTTGCGGTTCTTGCAGAGGAGCTAGGCTTTTTAGGAGGTTTTCTTGTTCTGGGCTTATTTTTCGTTTTGCTTTGGAGAGGTGTACGCACCAGTTTGAATGCGCCGGACCTATTTGGTTCATTATTGGCTCTTGGAATCGTCGGTATGATCTCAATACAAGTGATGATTAACGTGAGCGTAGTAACAGGCTTGATACCTGTTACGGGAATAACACTTCCTTTGGTTAGTTATGGGGGGTCTTCGTTAACACTAACATTAGCTTCCTTAGGCTTATTGTTGAGTGTCAGCCGATATTCGATCAGGGAGTAGGGGGGGCAGAGATCAATTCTGCGCCTTCTTTTTTTGCTATCTAGGAAATTATAAACATATTTAGGTGTGGATAACTTTTTGCGGTGTGAGTCTACATCTAGCTCCAGCGCCTAGCCCCTCGAGGTCATAAGTCAATCGATTACGTGGATAAAAAGCCATCT
>NZ_JRNX01000298.1 GCF_000786645.1 Halobacillus sp. BBL2006 | reverse complement strand
TTCCCTCCAAGCTCAAGAGCAAGCTTCTTCACATTCGCACTAGCCGCTTGCATAATTTTCTTCCCGGTGGCAATACCGCCCGTGAATGAAATAAGGTCTACATCCGTGTTCGTAGACAGCTCATTGCCAATTGTATGGCCTGCACCAAGCACTAGGTTTACAACACCAGCAGGTACTCCCGCTTCTTCCATTAGTTCAAACACTTTTATAGTAGTAAGTGGTGTAATTTCACTTGGCTTCATAATTAACGTATTACCAGTTGCAAGCGCTGGAGCCAGTTTCCAGGACGCTTGAAGTAAAGGATAATTCCAAGGTGTAATCTGTCCACAAACACCAACTGGTTCGTGAACCACTTTACTCATGGAGTTTGGCACTGGGGAATCGATCAGCTCTCCACCATCTTTATCTGCAAGTTCTCCGTAATAACGAAATACTCCAGCGATATCATCCATGTCTCCACGGCTTTCTTCTACTGTTTTGCCGGTATCCAATGATTCTAAATGCGCCAATTCTTCTTTATCTCTTTCAATCAATTCAGTAATCTTCCTTACGACAGCCCCTCGCTCAGTTGCTGGGGTAGAAGCCCATTCTCCGTTATCAAATGCTTCTCGTGCCGCAGCGATGGCTGCTTTTGCATCGGATTCATCGCCTTCCGGAACAGTAGCAATAATTTCCTGGTTAAATGGATTAATAATATCACGCGTGTTTCCCGAGCTCGCTTCCACCCATTTGCCATTAATGTATTGTTGTAGTTTTAGATCCATATTTATCAACTCCAATTTTGAAGTAAATTAAGTTTATTAAAAATTTATTTAACGTTTAAAACACTAACATGTCTTTTTAAGGATGTCAAAATTAATTCAAACATAAAGTAGATAAAGAATAAGAATGAACTGGAATAGTTATAATGAATGAAATAGCGGACATTTCATTTCGCGAATGACAATCTTGCATTTGACATTTTTTCTGAACACGTTAACATTAAGTTCGTAAAGAAAATTTGATTAATATTTAACACGGTTTACTTTATATTGAAGGAGCGACCTTATGAGTGAATCTACTGAAAAACCGAGACTTAAAATAGAAGAAGCTAAAGATAAAGTCATCGGCGCCATTGCAGAGACGATGGATTTATATGGAGTAACACCAGCTGCTGCAAACTTGTACGCGACCATGTACTTCGAAGATCAGATGACGCTTGATGAAATGCGTACCGAACTCGGAATGAGTAAACCGAGTATGAGTACCAGCGTCCGCAGGCTCCAAGAAATAGACATGGTGAAAAAAACATTCACACGCGGTTCCAGGAAACATACGTATGCAGCTGAGAAGAATTTCTTCCGTTCCTTTATGGCGTTTTATTGTCAGATGTGGGAACGCGAAGTGAAAATGAATTTAGAAGCCATTGAGGAAGCACAAGAAGATTTCATAAATGTCATTAAAGACTCCACCAGCACACCAGACATTGTTGCAGAAGCAAAGAAATACTATGACCAATTAGAAGAATCTAAAACTTACTATCACTGGTTGGATGACTTAGTTGCAAGTATAAGAAGCGGAGAAATTTTCGAATTCTTACCGAAAGATCAACAAGATTAAGTTGACAAGAAGTTATCAGGCAGTCTATAGAAATGGAGCTTTAGACTGCCTAGTTATATCCATGTTCCACTCTTACATAAAAAAGAGGTGGCTTTGTTTTGCATTTTCGTTAAATAAATTCTTAATATATTTAACTATTAGGTTTATTGGAATTAATATAAAAATATAAAAGGGGAGTTTATCAACATGAACAAGTGGAAAAAAGTACTTAGTTTTATTTCAGCGATCCTAATGGTCGCTGTACTGACCGCATGCGGAAGCACTAGTGGGGAATCAAACAGCGATCAAGAAAGTACAGAAACAGAGGAAAAAGATAAAGAATTAACGATTGGTCAAATCAACTGGGCTGAAAACATTGCCGTAACGAATATGTGGAAAGTCATTTTAGAAGATAAAGGGTATGACGTGAAATTAAACAACCTGAACATGGGGAGTACCATGAAAGCATTGGAAGCCGGCGATCTGGATGCCAGCTTAGAAATCTGGTTACCCGTTCAGGATGCGAACTATTTGAAGGAATATAAAGATACGGTTAATTTCTCAGATGCTACGTGGTATGACAATGCCAAAGTAGGACTTGTCGTTCCAAGCTATGTAGAAGAAGTGAACAGCATCGAAGACTTAAATGAACATAAAGACATGTTCAATAGCGAAATTGTTGGGTTCGATCCTGGCGCAGGTACGATGGAAGTAACCGAACAAATGATTAAGGATTATGGTCTCGAATATGAACTCCTATCAAGCTCTGAACCTGCGATGCTAGCTGAAATCGGAAATGCCGTAGAAAGTGAAGAACCAATCGTAGCCCCACTTTGGAGCCCACACTGGGTATTTTCCAAATACGACTTGAAATTCCTCGAAGATCCGAAAGAGACATTCGGTGGCGTAGAAAAAATCCACCATGCGACAAGGCAAGGATTTGAGGAAGATTATCCAGAAATCAGCGAATGGTTTAAGAACTGGAAGATGAATGATCAACAGATCGGCAAGCTTATTGAATATGTAGAAAATAGCGAAGAGCCTCTTGATGGGGCTGAGAAATGGGTTAAAGAGAATCAAGATTTAATTGATGAATGGGTAAAATAAAGGCATAGAGGTATGAAATAAAGAAGTTGGTCTCTCGTTTATTGTGGGAGGTCGGCTTCTTTTGTTTATTGGAAATATTGACTTTGATTCGGATTATACTGGCTCGTATAGAAGAGTTAATGGTACCTGGCCCCCACCACTCTACCGGGTTAAGGTACACAATATTGATTCGTGTTATATACGAAAAAAAGGGGCTAGACATAAGTAAAGGCATCCAATCTAAAGACGAACAACTAAGGGAAGGGATATTTAGATGTAATTGATTGCTCTGAATGACCGCATCGGAAATACACTCCGCTTTTCGCGGGTGGCTGGTGAGGCCTCCTCGTGCTAAGCAGAGGCCACTGAAAAACTAACTTAATTTAAAAATTTACTGACGGAGCATCCATATACGGATACTATAAAGGTAG
>NZ_JRNX01000297.1 GCF_000786645.1 Halobacillus sp. BBL2006 | reverse complement strand
TTATCTTTTTTTTCTATAATAATAAACCGCTTTCACTAATAAATACATAAAAACCAGTGAGGAAAGCCTTCACTGGTCGGATTCTATCTTAATTTTTTCTGCTAATTTACCATCTACTTCAACACCATTCCCTGAAACCCAAATCTGGACTTTTTCATCAGAAAGAGCGTCAATCGGTTCATCAATCTCGGTATTTTGGTCTATCAAAACTTCATACGTCGGATAGCTCGCTTCTGGATCCACATCATCCTCTCCGACGACAATACTATTTTCCTTCACCTCTATAATTGCACCTTCAAAATCTGGTTTCGATCCACAGCCTGCAAGTAAAGCAATGATCAGGAAAATCCAAATGTACTTTTCCAATGGGTTTCCTCCTAATACGAGTCTTCTTTTATCTGTCGATTATGGAGTTAAAAAGTTACAATACACCCCAATTATTCCATAATAAAGTCCGATACATTTCCACCAATCTCCCGGAGGAATTCTTCTAGCTTGAAACCCATTAGATAAGGATATACTCTTTCTCGTTGGACATTAAAAAAACCTCTACAAAATGTAGAGGTTTGGCCTGCCATCCCATGGAAATGGTTAAGTTTCCCGCAGTCGTTTTTATCGATCGGGTGGCATTAGTTCAAAACTATCATAGCTATTGAGCGAAATCAAGATTCCTATAAAGTTGAGTGAGTAAATAAAATTTCTTCCGACTTAGAAAACCGTCGAATTCAATAGAACCTCATCCTTATTGACAAGAAGAACTTTTCATTGAATGTCTTCTAAGCTTATTCAGTAACTCATCCAGATCTCTCGAAATTCTCAGCAATTCTTCCTCTGACAGGTCCTGTTCATAAATTTCATACATCCTTACTCGCAATTGTTCGATTTTCTGTTCTAATTTCTCTTTTTCATTCATGTAACGAAAACTCCTCCGTTCTATGGTGGAAACCTGATGTTCGATCCATTCTGAATTTACCCTTTACAAAAAAGACTAACATTACAATTAGATAACATTCCGGTTACTTAGACTACGAAGAGATTATCTTTCTTTTCTATTGTTACTCGTGTTAGGATAGATTCAATCTTACATAACAGGAGTGAACGTTCATGTTTAAAGCAATCTCTACTGACAAAGCCCCCGCTGCGATCGGACCTTATTCTCAAGCTGCAGACCTCGGAAACCTCCTATTCATCTCTGGTCAAATTCCTTTAGATCCAGAGACGATGGAATTTGTTTCTGACGACGTCGATGCCCAGGCCCATCAAGTGATGAAAAATCTTGGGGCAATCCTTGAAGAAGCCGGTTTGACTTATCGCCACGTCGCAAAAGCCAATATTTACTTAGCTTCGATGGATGATTTCGCAACCGTTAATGAAATTTACGCGAGCTATTTAAGTGAGCCCTACCCAGCAAGAGCTGCCGTAGAGGTCAGCAAACTCCCTAAAGGTGCAAAAGTTGAAATAGAAGCGGTTGCAGTCAAGGAGTGATAAGTAAAAGCAGAGCGGATGCTCTGCTTTTTTCATTCAATCTTCATCTTTTACGTCCGGGTCTTCAGGAATGGGTTCACTTAAATAGGCCTGGATCATAGCACGGTATTTTTCTATTTGTTCAAAATGTGCAGAAAATTGATTTTTGTTTATTAAATATTGTTCTCCATCATGAAGTGTCCGGATCTTCTTTTGACGGATTAGACTGATGATATAGTCCTCTGGGAAATCCAAGTACTCTGCCGTTTCTTTAATTGTTAAATACATAACCGTCCACCTCTTTTCATTTATACTATATCATTCTTCAGTCATACATAGGATTTATCACCCAATTTTTAACAGATAGTTTCTTCTTAGCTAAGTTCGGGAATTATCTAGTTGAGTAAACAAATTTACGAAATGAGTGATGAAATGTGGACACATCTATGACAAGCAGTTCGCAGGCTTCAGAAGCCAAAGAAGAAATCAAACCCTGGATTCGACGGTTCGGTCGATTCGGTTACATGGCAAAAGGAGCCGTTTATGGAATCGTAGGCGTGCTAGCGTTTATGGCAGCAATCGGTGTAGGAGGTAAAACTACAGGAACCAGCGGGATGCTGCGCTCCTTAGCCGGTGTTCCATTTGGAGAAATCCTCCTCTGGCTGGTCGGAATCGGATTGATCGGTTACATCGTTTGGGACTTCATCAAGGCGATTAAGAATCCCCAAAACAAAGGAGCCATCTCCCGAATTGGATACGCCGTAAGTGGTGTCATCTACGGTGCTTTAGCTTTTAATGCCATCAAAATCGCGATGAACGCAGGAAGCAGCAGCGGGAATTCGGAACAGACGATGTCAGCGAAGTTATTATCTCAGCCGTTTGGTCAATGGATCATCGGCGCCATCGGAGTTATCATTATCGGCTACGGACTGTACGAACTCTTTACTGGAGTTACAGGACGCTTTATGAAGAAGTTTAAGATTGGTCAGATGGATCGACATGAACAGAACGTTGCACGCAAGTCCGGAAAAATGGGACTTACAGCTCGTGGAGTTGTTTTAGGACTAATTGGATATTTCTTTGTACAAACGGCTCTTACAGCTAACCCTGATCAAGCGAAAGGCCTTGACGGGGCACTCTCTGAATTGGCTCAAAAACCTCATGGTCAGTGGATTCTAGGCGTGGTCGCTTTAGGTTTAATCTTATATGGCGTATATCAAATCATACGTGGCCGACACGAACATATGAGTTTTGGAAAGATTAAATAAGAAGAATAAAAGTGCAAGCACCTTCGGGCCCAGATAAGCATAAGGCAAGCGATGGAGTGGCCTGCTTTTCACCTACACAGCCGATTGACTTATGCTTGTCGGGGGCTAGGCGCTGGAGCTGAATGTAGCCTCTCACCACAAAAAGTTATCCACACACAACAATTTTATAATTCCCTAGACGACGAAAAAAGCCTTCCCTTTTAAAAAGGGAAGGCTTTCGATTTTTGTCGCGAATGTACCGACGACCACATTCGTCGTTTAGCCTTTAAGCTTATACTTCGACTTACACAAACAGCTCATCGCCACTAAACTATACTATAATTTCTTAAGAATAGCAATGGGGTATTTCCGATAAGATAAGGGCTATGCTATACTAAACGGATGATAAAAAATCAGGAGGCTCCTATGTTATCGTTTGAAGAAAAATTGGCCGTCATTGAAGAATTTGATGAATTAGAAAAGAAAGAGATTTCCCTTGGACGAATCAATTTCCACTATGAAGAAAGCTTATACGATAAAAAAATCGTCGTCTATCGTTTACACCCGAATGGCAACGGATTTGTTTTTGCTGGAGAAATCGAAGGCTATCCGTCAGATCATAAAGGCATGGTCAATATTAAAGATTTTAAAGCCGACGAACTGAGAGAGTTGATTAGAGAATCGATTGACTCACTTTCCCTCTCCCCTGCAGAGAAAAACCCTGTCCTTGAAGAATGGTTGAATGATTACGATCAGGCACTTGTTCTAATGAGGGAAGAAGACGGCTACAATGTCTATGCAGATGAACAGTTAGAAGGAACGTTCAATTCTTATGAAGAAGCAGCAAATTTCCTTGAACAAGAAGGGTTCAGCCGATTATAAATTTTTTCAAAGGAGGCGCACGGCCTTCTTTTTTTATACCATCACCTCTCCTTGTTACGCATAAACTAAGCTAACAATTAAAAGTAGGATGGTGGCCGTTATGTATTACAATCCTTTTTACCAACGACAGACACAGTCCTCATCAACTTCGTATGTTCTTTCTTTTGCCACCGGAGATGTGAATGGAGATTACATTCCGGATCATGTATATCTTGTCGGGCAAAAGTCTTCGCACAGTCCTTACACTACAGACATAACGCTCGTCGTCCAGGACGGTCAGACACAGCTGTTTTACTCGGTTCCGCTGAAAACGAACCAAGGGTATCAGCCAGGTTTGTTCCTTGGGGATTTTACCGGAAATAAGGTTAATGATATTTTTATTCGAATGGATTCAGGAGGAAGTGGCGGTTTTGGATACTTTTACGTGTATTCTTTCTTGAACAATCAACCCAGTTTGTTATTTGATTATGAAGCTTTTGACAGCTATTACGATTACTCAGTCATGTATCAAAATCAGTACAAAGTGAAAGTGACAAATAATACACTAGGTCTATCGTTCATCATCGATCTAAGCAATCGAGGGAAAGAATATCTTTCTGAAATCTATAAGCCGAACGGTGCACTAATTTCCCCTTTGGAAGGTTCCGTTTCAGGACTCAACCAGCTTTATCCCATCGATTTTAACGGAGATGGCGTTTATGATCTATATGCCCTTCAAAGAATTATTGGACGCTACAATGCAGATGGACTTGGGCTTGTCCAAACACCGCTCAGCTGGGACGGTCTGCGTTTCAAACCAATGTTTGATAACCAATATGTCGCTGTACTGGGGCAATCGTCGACATCTTGATCTACCTATGCGTTAAGAAAAGCTGGCCTCAGTCAGAAGGCCAACTTTTTTATGTTTCTTCAAAGTATTTTAAAATTTCACCTACATAATCGAAATCACCATAGCATGCCTCAAGTTCGGCTTCTTCAGGTGAACGGCACGTATAATTTCCGGAACCTCGGACTTTTTCAAACATTTCTTGCGAATAGTGGATGGCTAGATCTTTAGAGTAGCTTCCCCCGTTTTCTTTTACATAGTTAATAAATCCATCTCCGAAATTATACGACTGCAAGGCAAGTTTCACATCATTCCCTGCTTTCTCTAAGACCTTTGAAAAATATAACACGCCTTGTTTCACTGATTTTATTGGATCTTCAATACAGCCTGCTTCTCCGCATAACGATTCAGACGCCTGCATAGGATCCTTCCCTTTTCCTTCCGACTCTTGCATCATAAGTGCCAAAATAATATTCGAGTAAGATGCGACTCCGTACTCCTTTGCATGCTTCTCAATTTCTTGTTCATACTGGAGAACCTGTTCGGAAACTTCAGGAAGTTGACCAACTGGATACACATCTCCATCGTATTGAATCGACATCGTCTTTTCTTTTTGATCGTTGTCTACTTTCGTCTCGCTCGCTTTACTCTTTTTTGTTTGATCGCTGGTTACGTGGTCTGTTTCGGAAGGAGAAACCAGTGAAAAGAGGAATAGGCAGACTACCGTCAACATCAATGTAGTTACAGTCATCAAAAAGGGCTTCTTCTTCATAGGGAAAAACGCCTCCTATAGGTCTCTTCCCTTCTCTACGACTGAATACCCATTCTTTTACCACTTTTGACATAAAAACCCCGTTTTCAATTCTTGAAAACAGGGTTTTGGTGGTTCGGGTGGTGGTTCGTACCAGGTACCTGTGCGTGACCTTTCGGTGTCAGGTACCAACAGCTTGCTGTTCGGTACCTGGTACCGGCTTCTGTCATCTCGGTGTCAGGTACCAACTCTCTTTCTTTCGGTACCTGGTACCGCTCAGCCTGGTACCGCTCGACGAGGCACCACTTAGGCACGTCCACGCTTAATTGTAAACCTCGGAAAACGGAACACGATAGCCAGCAAACCTGATACAGCCAGTAATATTGGATAAAAGCAGAACGGTACAATCGCTACAGGAGAGATGCTTGCTACACCGGCTACGGATAAAATCTGTGCACCATAAGGTAACAATCCCTGAACAGAGCTCGAGAAGATATCCAATAGACTTGCAGACCTTCGAGAATCAATATCAAAACGTTCAGAGATCCGCTTGGCTAATGGTCCCGTCGTAATGATAGAGATTGTATTATTAGCTGTAGAAAGATTGACTGCACTGACTAAGCCAGCAATTCCAAACTCTCCTCCCCGATCAGAGCGAGCACCTCGGCTAATAGAATGCAAGAGGAAGTCGATGCCGCCATTTCTCCGAATCAACTCAACCAATCCACCTAAAAGAATGACAAGCAGCGATAGATTCTGCATGCTCTGGAAACCGTCTCCAAGAAGTGTCACAAAATCCATCATAGATATTTCCCCAACAGATAGGCCGATGATTCCCGCAAACAGGATGCCACCCATCAACACATAAATGACGTTGACACCGATGACTGCAAAAATAAGAACTCCAAGGTAAGGCAGTACTTTTACAAGCTCATACGGGTGTTCTTCCTGCAAGGTTGTAGAGGCATCAGCGGTAATGATTCCAAAAATAACCGCTGTGATGATGGCGGCAGGTAAAACAATGAAAAAATTCGCTTTGAACTTATCTTTCATTTCTGTTCCTTGCGTACGGACAGCGGCTATTGTTGTATCAGAAATAATTGATAAGTTGTCCCCAAACATCGCGCCACTGACAATCGCTCCCATCGTAAGCGCTACATTGACATCCGTCTGATCAGCGATACCCATTCCAATGGGAGCCAAAGCAACAATGGTTCCGACAGAAGTCCCCATCGAAATGGAAATGAAGCATGCGATAACGAAGAGCCCGACAATTAGAAGATTTCCTGGCAGGACGCTCAGCCCTAAATTGACGGTCGAATCGACAGCGCCTACTCCTTCAGCAACAGAAGAAAAGGCTCCTGCGAGCAAGAAAATGATGACCATTAATATGATATCCGGATGACCTCCGCCTTCGGTAAGCTGCTTCAACTTTGTCTGGAAGCTCGTCTTCCGATTCATCAATAAAGCAACTAGAATAGCAGCAAACAAGGCAACTAAAACAGGAAGCTTATAAAAGTCTCCTGTTAGAATTCCTGAACCGATAAAAAGTATAATAAAAACACCAAAAGGGAGAAGTGCTAAGGGGTTCCCCTTTCTTAGTTGTTCCATTCTATTTCCCTCCAAACTCATTAAAAAAAGCCTTTACTATAAAAAGAAGGCTTGATCAAGTGATATATATTGTTAAAAATCTCGTTATTACTCTACACCAAAGCCTATGTTAATAGCAAGTTTCGAGTGGTTCAACCATTCGTATAGAACTGAATTACAAAGCGCGGTCAAGAGTTGATATAATGGTTGCAGTGTATAAAGGAGTGATCTTCATTAAACAACAAGTAGAACATATCATTACTAAACTAGACTTACAACCTCACCCGGAGGGCGGTTTTTTTAAGCAGACGTATGCCTCGGATGAAAAAGTTGGCCAGGAAGCACTTTCTGAACACTTCAGCGGAAATCGTCCGCTCTATACAAGCATCTATTT
>NZ_JRNX01000296.1 GCF_000786645.1 Halobacillus sp. BBL2006 | reverse complement strand
TTATGACCTCGAGGGGCTAGGCGCTGGAGCTAGATGTAGACTCACACCGTAAAAAGTTATCCACAGTCCACCCCTAAATATATTTATAATTTCCTAGATAAACAGAAGCAGGAGCTCCTCATTAGAGGAACTCCTGCTTAAAGAGATTAGTATAATTTTTGCAATGCTTCTTTATCAAATGGCAGTAAATCATCAGCTCTGCCGTCTCTTACTTTCCTTACCCACTCAGGATCCATCAACAGAGAACGACCAATGGCAACCAGGTCAAACTCCTCTTGATCCAGCTTTTCAATCAGTCCATCAAGACTCGTCGTATTCGCCTCGGAAAAACTTGTAAACTCTCCATCAAGTCCAACAGATCCAACAGAAATAACAGGCTTACCTGTAAGTTTTTTCGTCCAGCCGGCTAAGTTTAACTCTGAACCTTCAAATTCTGCTTCCCAGAACCTCCTTGTTGAACAGTGAAAAATATCAACGCCAGCTTCTACAAGTGGACTCAAGAAACTCTCTAACTCATCCGGTGTTTCAGCCAGTTTCGCTTTAAAATCATTCATTTTCCATTGAGAAAAGCGGAAAATAATCGGGAAGTCAGGACCTACTTCACGCCGGCATGCTTCTACGACTTCAACAGCGAATTGGGTTCGGCCTACGAGATCACCACCATAACGATCTGTACGTTTATTTGTATTTTTCCAGAAGAACTGGTCAATCAAGTAACCATGAGCTCCGTGAATCTCGATTCCGTCGAAACCTAGACGTTTCGCATCAGCTGCAGCCTGAGCATAAGCTTCAACCAGTCCAACCACTTCTTCCTCTGTCATTGGTTCTGTAATTTGTTCACCGTTCAAGCTCAAGCCTGATGGTCCTACAGGTAATGCCTCTTCGTTCGGAAGATCTCCCTTCTTACGAGTCATGCCCACATGCCATAGCTGGGGAACAATTTTCCCACCTGCTTCGTGAACTTGTTTAACAACATTCGCCCATCCGTTCAGTGATTCTTCCCCGTGAAAGACAGGAATATTAGCTCCAGAAACAGAGGCCGGATGATTAATTCCTGTTCCTTCCGTCACAATTAAGCCTACTCCATTCTCAGCTCGGCGCCTGTAATAAGCTGCCACATCTTCTCCAGGCACTCCACCTGGCGAAAAACCGCGTGTCATCGGTGCCATCACTGTACGGTTGGATACTTGCAAATTTTCACTAGTAAAAGTCTCAAACAGTGGTTTAGTCGATCTATTTGTATGACTCAATGTCATTCCTCCTCTTTCCTTGATGCAAGGAATATTATTTCAAAATCCATTAGGAAAGAAAAGAAATCTGTTTCTGGCGTCTCATTAAAAAATCAGAACTGAAAGATCATCCCATTCATTCAAACGCCCTCCATTATTGAGATAAATAAAAAAGGATAAACAACCAAATAGACTAGAATAAGGAGTAGCTTTCTTTTATACGGTCGATCATGCAAATAAATTTTTCTGTATCGAATCAGTAAAAATAGACTTACGAAGTTGAATAAATAAATCATGCCTCCAATGCCCTTTCCCAACATGGCCACTATTAAAAACCATGGCGAGACGTTCGCCAATAAACAAAGAACCATGACGAGCCATCCAGAAATCCACGCCAAGTTCACCACTTCTTTTATTCCTTTCCCCACCATAACTTTTGCTCCATTCTATATAGACCGTCGAATAACGTTCCATGATTGAACTATCTAAGAATACGCTTCAGACCCTCAAATTAAATGCCTATTAAATAAAATGCTAGATTATAATTGGATAATTGAGGGAATAAGGCTACTGTGCATTTCCAAATCTGCTATCCTAGGAGGGTATGAATTGTCTGCAAAGAAAGTTTTGATTGTAACAGGCGACGCTGTGGAAGCTTTAGAAGTGTATTACCCTTATTTCCGTTGTTTAGAAGAAGGTTTTGAAGTCGATATCGCCGCTCCTCATCAGAAAAAACTAAACACGGTCATTCACGATTTTGAAGATTGGGAGACGTACACGGAAAAAAGAGGCTATATGATTGAATCGAACAAAACATTTTCCGATGTGAACCCAGGCGATTATGATGCATTAATTATCCCTGGAGGCCGGGCACCTGAGCATATTCGTATGAATGAAGAATTACCAGGAATTGTGAGTCATTTCTTTATCGCGGATAAACCGATTGCCGTGATGTGTCATGGGAGTCTTGTATTAACGACAATTGCAGACGTTGTAAAAGGACGTAAATTGACCGCCTACCATGCCTGCAAGCCTGAAGTGCAGAGCATTGGAGCAGAGTATATCGATGAAATGAATTATGTCGACAATAACCTTGTATCCGGACATGCGTGGCCAGACTTACCGGCGATTATGAAAGAATTTGTAAAACAGGTGAAAGGTACGAAAGTAAATACTTAGGATTAATCTTAAGTTTATTTAAGCTTGATTGAAAAGGAGCTTCCTCATAGCGGAAGCTCCTTTTTTTCTATGTCTTATAATGCTTTCTTCTCTCAAATTAATCAGATCCATACGTCAGCTTTTCTTTTTCTTAAACCCACCTATAGCCATAAAGACAACAAAAAACAACACAATCCATGAACCAATCCCCATGTGTTTTCCCTCCTTGTGGCTTATTAGTCTATTTACGTATCACAAACGAGATTGTTTCATCTTACACAACATCAATAGTTTCCATTAAATCCTAGCACCCTCTTTTTCGGAAACATGGTTTTAAGCTCAATTAAATCATTGATGACCACATCAGCATGAGCGAGTTCATCCTCTCGTGCAAAATCAAAATTACATCCTACTGCAATCAAACCGTTGTATTTAGCTGCTTTTATGTCAGATAAGCGGTCTCCGACGACTGCTGCATTTTTTACATCATATTTATCTATGATTGCTTGTACTAAATCACCTTTATTCAGCGATCGTATCTGTTGAATACTAAATGTTTCCGTAACCCAACGATCCAAACGATAATAACTAACGATGGCAGTTAAGTATTCGGTTAAACCGTTACTTGCTATGTGAATCGAATAGTTTTTTTCTTTTAAATAACGGAAAACTTCTTCTACATCAGGATATAACTCACCCTTTCCACTTTTTATATTTTCTACAAGCCTTGCCAAAAAATAAGCATCCGTTTGTTCTCTAACTTCGGTAGAATGATCAGGTAATAAAGTTTCCCACACTTTAGGTAAAGGTACCCCCATAATTTCGCGGTACTGTTCAATAGGGGTTTCCCCATCCCATTTATTTAAAGACCGTAAATGATTAAACGTATCCTCCAGTGATAATTCTAATATCTTATCTGTTTGAAATAACGTTCCATCCATATCAAAAATCAGTGATTGCACCATTGTTTCCGCTCCTTTTTCACAAAATGCTAATTAACTTAGAAAGTTTATCATACTTCTATACTTATCTCCTGAAAAACTGTTAAAGAAAGGCCAGTTGCTCTTTCGAGCATCTGGCCTTTCTTTACGATCAGTTTCGTTCTACGTATTGTTATCATTCTTGCTCAGCTTATAATATTCCATCGTTGAAGTAACCTTAAAACCGCACGACTGATAAAGGGAAAGGGCGTTTTCATTTTTTGATTCTACTTGCAGCATAATCACACTCAGCTGTTTTTCCATCAGTATATTTACGGCCTGAATCAAAATGGAACGCCCATACCCTTTTCTCCGATACTCTGGCAAAACTCCTAATCCATAAATTCCGCCTTTCCCACCACTCACTTCTAAGTGAACCTTGCCTACAGACTGCCCGTTCAGCTCGGCCATGTAGATGGTTACTCCACGCTTTTCTTCTTCTTCTGGTAAAGTCAATGCTGTATCTGTCTCATCGATTTGAAAATAAATTGCATTTTGCCGCGATATTTCTTTGGCATCCTGATTGCCAGCCTTGCGAAGGGCTAAATCATGAATGGGTCGCTGTTTTGTTGTTCCATCTTTTAAAAGCATGTCATACTCTGAATGATCATGAAGAGCTCCTAAAGACTTGATAAATGAGCGTCCAGATAGAGAGTTTGCATCTGTGAGTAACAACAGATCCTCTGCCTCTCTTTTTTTCCATTCCTCTTTTACTTGAGCAAATAATTGACGAAAGACGCCAAGACGCCGATACTCCGGGCGGACCATCCCGTTGACTTCCAGCATATCTCCTCCAAATTGACAGATTCCAATATATCCAATGAGTAAATTTCCGTCATAATACATGAATTCACTCATCTGATCCTTTTCTCTCGTTGTTTTACTCATCTTATAATCCAGTTCCAGCTTCAAAGTAATGGCTTCCTTTTCCACAAGTACCTTCAAACTATTAATGTCTTTAAACTCTTTTTGATCCAATTGTGCTTTTTCTACTATTCTGGGGTTATGGATCGTATGCTTCATCTTTTTGCTCCTTCAATAGTCTTTGATCAAGCTGTCCTTTTCTTCTTTATAAACCATATGGTGAAAAACACAAAGAAAAATCCTAAGAATAGATAAATCACTTTACTATAGACGTTCATGTATACGATTATCTCTTCCCACGAAGCACCCAGGGAAGCCCCGATATTTACGAGCACTACATTCCAAATCAGCGTCCCCAGTCCGGTCAATGCTAAGAATAATATAAAGTTCATATTGGACATCCCAGCTGGTATAGAGATCAAGCTTCGAACCAATGGTACAAATCTGCAAAACAGCACGGTCCACGGTCCGTATCGATCAAACCATTGATCCGCTTTATGAATGTCTTTCTTCGTCAAGCGTAATAAATGCCCCCACTTATCGACGATCTTTTCGAGCTTCTCTACATCCAGCTGTAAACCTATGCCGTATAGTACCATCGCTCCGATCACAGACCCTGCTGTAGCATAAAAGATGACCCCCCAAATACTCAGATCGGACGTTGTCGTCATAAATCCACTGAAAGTCAGGATGACCTCCGAAGGAATCGGGGGGAAGATATTCTCAAATGCAATCAGAAATAGAATACCCAGGTATCCATAGGTATTCAGTAGATCAATCAACCAATTTTCCATAATGTCTCCCTCTTCTAATAAGGCGAATTCCTAACAAAAATTCTTTAACCCTTGAGGTCAATTGTCTCTTTCATCATTTTTCTTTTTTCATGATCACGCCATTCTATAACCATATAAATACGACTGACCTCGTTAAAAGTAATCGGTTCACCATCACGATTTACATATGTATCGCCGTTGGTATGACCAGTTTCTATTATTTCCAGATTCGTTTCCCCACTGACGGACTTTGCTTGAACAACCTTATCTTCTTCACCGATGACAGCATGGACATCAATCTTATAATAATCTGAACTCATCGTTTCATTACTTTTAAATGTCACCTTACCATCCCCCGCCTTAAATGAATGAGGTGTACATTTAACTTCATAGTTTTCTACTTCCCAATGCTCACTCTCTCCATTCAAAGATAAGTGGAAATGATTTTCTATATTTCCCTTTTCGCCGCACCCCGTCAGGATCGTAATGATAATAAAGAATAAAACGATTAAATGAAAGAATCTCATATTCCCTACACCCCTACTATTTTATTCGTCTATGGCTTTCCCATGACGATTTCATATTTTTTAATTTTGTGTTTAACTACCAATTTTTACAATAACATAAATATCCAATCAACTATGAGTCTTTATTCATATTCCTCACAAAAAAAAGACTGAATCGGATTCGATTCAGTCTTTTCTCTATGAACTCGGCGGTTTAATAAGTCGTAAACCACGTCCATTTTTGCAAATAATAGGTCACATAGCGTATGAACGTCAGATTTCCCTGATATTCGGAATAATCAGCCGTATACGTTTCCCCGTCTTCATTATTCCAAATTCTCTTGAAGAAACCATCTACTTCCTTAAAGATATCTTCTGAAGGTGGCCCTTTAATGACGACATCAGATTCAAGATTCAAGTTTGCCAGGTTACGTCTCGTATAATTCGCAGAGCCAGCAATGATCACATTTTCTTCCTGTTTATCAATATAAAGCATTTTGGTGTGAAACTGTTCAACATTGACCTCATACCAACGCATATTGATATTTTTGTTGCCCAAATTTTTTAATTCAGCTGCCACTGGGAGGTTCGGCAGCCCAGGTTTTTGGTGACCAAAAGCTTTTTTGTTTGGGTCCATAACAATATTCACCACAGCGCCACGATCGGCTGCCTTATCAAGTTGATCTATGATTTTCCGATCTGCCAAGTAATACATTCCAAGCCAGATGTTATCCCCGTCTCCTGCATTCTTCAATTCCTCCAAAATTGAGCGATAGATTTTTCCTTCCGTCACGAATTGAGTTTGCAGATTACCTTCTTGCTTTTCCCACGTCCTGTTCTCGTAGTCTGGAAAATCAGCTTCACCTGAATAATTTACGACAGCTTCTTCAGCTTCCAAAATGTCTTTAATGATCGGTCCTTCCATTTTAAACGCGACGTTTTCATGATAGCCACTCGCATCATGAGGGTTCGCGGTTTGTACGATAGCAGAATCTTCTGTTACTAACAACTTTCTGTGGTTCGCTTTGATATTAAGAAGTTTCAAATAAGATCTTAATGTAACATCCGGAGCTTCTTTAGCTATCGGATTGCCAATCCATCCGTCATCACCTGTTCCCATCCATGAAACGAACATACGCCATAAGCTTGAATAGAGAGGGTTGGAGTCTCTTAATTTATTTATATTGGTAAGAACGACATCTACTCCGGCATCTTCTAACCTGCGGATAGTTTCCGATTCATAGGATCCGTAAATTGTGTTGATCTGGTCAGTGATGAAAACAACCTTAAGATCCGGATACTTTTCTTTCTGCTGAATGATTTGGTCCACCAAATTTTCTGAGATCGGCGGAAATTCGTTTTTACCGTTCGTATAACCATTAAATAAAAACATGTCAGCTACAATAAAATCTTCCGCTTCAGAAATGGTACGACCTAGTTCCTGAAAAATATGTCGATCATGGACCGTTTTTCCGTCCTTATTTTCATAAGTAAGATCATAAAAGAACTCGATATCATCCATCGAGTGAGTCTCTCCTTCATAAGAGATCCCTTCAGGTAACGGTTTCCATGAGGTATGGTAAGCAATCATAAGGGTATTAACGAGAATAAATACAGCAATGATCCAAAATAGTTTGCTTTTATGAATTCGTTTAAGCTTTTCTTTCCGCTTGTGCATTCGTTTCTTCATAAAATTCTTCATTTGTCAGTCCGCCTTCTTTTGTGGGGTGCACTACTATTTTCACTCATTTGTCACATATCAAACCTATTACCTAAAAAAACCCTCACTTTTTAATAAAAGCGAGGGGTAATTTTACCTTATTAGTAGCTTTGGCCGCTGTAGAAACAGCAGCGACACGATGATCGCACTAAGAATGAATGCAGGCAACATATATCCACCATTATAAACGAGTGAATAGAGCCAGACCGGTTGTCCTTTCGGAGCGAACTGACCGTAAAAAACGATTCCTGCAACGAAGTGGCCGAAAAATCGAAGCAAGCTTCCTATAAAGCATCCTATCGTAATCCAAGCGATGAGGGATCCTTTTTTATTCGAAGAAATGGCTTTCCATAGAGGTTTTGCCACTACACCCGCCA
>NZ_JRNX01000295.1 GCF_000786645.1 Halobacillus sp. BBL2006 | reverse complement strand
CTTTCTGTTAATACAACACTTTTTCAGTGGCTTCGGCGCTTGCCCGAGGAGGCTCAGCATATGCCCACGGAAAGCGAGTCATTCCCCGAAGTCTCTTATTCCACACAAACATCTCAAAATTCGAGTCTTCCAGATAACTGCACTTATCCTGAATAAGCTTTAGGATTCATTCTGTGCATTTATAAAGTAAACGGATCACAAAAAAACATTAGCGTTTATCACAGCTTGGCATCTTAATTCCTTGATCGAATCTTTTGAAGAAAGAGGAATCCTGTAACCATCGTAAAGAGAATCAGCAGGAGATTGGTAAATCCGTTTATAAATCCTACTCTTTCTACAGCAAACCCAAACAAAGGAAAGCTGATCATGATCACAAAGCTCTCCACTACGCCGATCAAAGAGAAAAACGTTGAGCGGACATTGCTCGTAAGTCTATCTTGTACAAAGGTGGTAAAGATCGGTTCAAAAAGACTGAGCAGCTGAGCAAGGAAGAGAAACGATAAGAGGATCGCCCAATCACTTGCGAAAATGAACAAGGTAAAAAACAGAATGTATAGTCCTATTCCATAATGTAGCAGGTTGAAAAATTTAAATCGCTCTTCCACTTTGTAAGCGATCTTCGCCATAATCACACCAAGCAATCCTTCAATGGTGAAGATGGCTCCAACAACAACAGGAGAATAGCCTAAGGAAACAAAGTATTCCTGTCCGTAAAAGGTAATAATAACCATTACGGAGGTCGCTAAAATAAACAGGACTACCGGCTTATGAATAATCGGGTTGCGCCCCCATACTCTCACTCCCAGTTTTAACTGATGCACCCACTGATGATACCAGCGCCCATCAATATTTTCTGTTTTATCCCGTTCTGGTTCTTTCATGAAAAATAGTGGAATCAAGGCAAGCACATGAGTGAAGATGGTTGAACCATACACCCATTCCCAGCTGATCTCAGCTAAAAATCCACCAAGAAATTTTGCAAGGCTGAGCGATAGAAGAGCGAGAGCGGTCATACTTCCAACGACCTTCGTGTAATCATTTTCGCGCTTCTCGCTTTTTAAGGTATCGTAGGCAAAAGCTTGCTCCGCACCCGAATGGAAAGTAATCATCAGTCCCATGGACATGAACGCTAACGTGAACAGAGAAAAGGAGCCACTAATCATCATAAACAGTCCATAGAGTATACTGAAAAAGTTTCCGAGCATGAGGCTGATTTTTCTTCCATATAAATCAGCTACCATTCCCGTAGGAACTTCAAATAATACAATCGCTAGATGGAGGAAGGCTTCCAGGATACCGATTTGGCCGAATGTCATGCCTTTGTCACCGAGATAGATGACCCAAAGAGCGCGGTCAAAAAATAATTGGGCAAAGAATATATAAAAGTAAAGCATGTAGATGTTCGTTTTTGTCTTAAACATTTTATTTGTCCTCTCCTTATACATAAAACCATATAAAAAAAGACACAGGAAAGTAAGATTCCTGTGTCTTTGGTGATTCAGGAAAAATCATACTTACGTTCACAAGCTATTAGAATGTCAGCTGAAAAAGGACACACTTGTCCCGAGGACAGCTGAAATTCCAATAATAGACATCATAAGTACGATGTATTTTTTCACTTCGATGATGTCTAATGTGAACGTAACCATGTTTTTCCCTCCTTTATGTATAAGCTGTTTTCATTATATATGGCTTGGCGAGAAGGGACAAGTCACTTTTATAATTAGAGGCTGAATCAGACACTATGACTTTTATGGCAACAAATTGATCAAAAGGTTATTCAACAATCGTGCAGGATTATGGAAGACTCAGTTTCGAGATAACCGGGGTTCGTTGCTGTATTTAGAGTCAGGGGTGGTTGGGAAGCAAATCGCTTTCCTGCGGGGATGACGGCAGGCTCTCCGTCCTGCGGGGTCTCACCAGCCCATCCATTCTCGCGGGAGTCTCACAGCTCCCAACCAACCCATGTGATGTATGTGTGAAACGAACCCCTTTACCCAGAAGGATTGTCTTCCACTATCCCAGTGCTATAAGCATAATGCGCTCTATATCATGCTCTCACCATCGGAATGCCCGTCTTGGAAATTTATATTCCTCCACTTTCCTTATGTGCCAAAGTTGTTTATTCCAGTAGTGGTTTCGAGATACTTATATGGTAAAGGGGCGGAGGCAAACGACGAGACTCCTGCGGGATGAGCATGACAGGTGAGACCCCGGAAGGCGGAGCCTGAG
>NZ_JRNX01000294.1 GCF_000786645.1 Halobacillus sp. BBL2006 | reverse complement strand
ATCACAGAGCTTTCTGTGGCGGGATTAATCAGTGAAGCGATCATTCGTGTTCATGAACGTCAGTCCATTAGTATCTTATTTGATTAAAAATTTAATAAAATAGGTTTAACTCTTGTTAAATACGGGAAACTGATATAAATGATTGGTAAATTTATTGGAGGTTGATGAATTTGGCTATTGTATTGAACGCAAAACAAAGACAAGATCTCAAACAATCTGTAACGCGTGAATTGCGACTTGAAGGTAATGTACCGAGCGTCGTTTACGGGAAAGATAAAGAACCGATTACAGTTGCTGTTAACAGCATAGAGTTACTAAAGACTGTGCGTGACGAAGGTAAAAACGCTATTATTTCACTGGATATTGAAGGAAAAGACAGCGTTGATGTTATGCTTCACGAATATCAAATCGATCCTTTGAAGGATGAGCTTATTCACGCAGACTTCTACGTTGTTAATATGTCCGAAGAAATGGACGTTGAGGTTCCTATCCACTTGGAAGGCGAAGCAGCCGGTTCGAAAGAAGGCGGAGTACTTCAGCAGCCGCTTTATGAGCTAGCGATTCGTGCGAAACCTCGTGACATCCCTGAAGAAATCTTACTTGATGTATCTGAGCTGAATATCGGCGACAGCATTCTTGTAGGAGACTTGAAGGAAGCACGTGGTTATGAAATCACGGAAGATGACGATACGACAATTGTATCTGTCACTCCGCCGGAAGAAATGCCTGAAGAGCCTGAGGCAGTAGATGAAGATGCTGAACCAGAAGTCATCAATGAGAAAAGCGATGACGATGAAGGGGAAGAAGAATCTGACGAAGACAAAGAATAAGCAAAGCCATGATCAAGGGGTGAGGCCATTAGGCCCGCCCCTTTTCTATGGGTTGGGAGAGGCGTAGATGTCGATTCCCGCCGCTCGTTAGAATTAGACAACTTTTTTGTGTAAGCTTTGATATAATTAAGGAATAGCATTTTAAAGCAAAGGAAGTTTTTTGATGAAGTGTATCGTCGGACTTGGAAACCCAGGTAAAAAATACGAAAAAACACGCCATAACGCAGGCTTCATGGTGGTAGATGAATTGGCGCGGCAAAACAACTGGTCCCTGAGCCAGACAAAATTCCGTGGGTTATACACAACAGAGCATGTAAATGGAGAAAAGGTGCTTTTATTAATGCCGCAAACCTATATGAATTTATCCGGTGAATCCTTAAGAGCGTTTATGGATTATTTTGATATTGATGTGGAAGATGTCCTTGTCGTGTATGATGATTTGGATTTACCCCCTGGAAAGAACCGTTTACGAAAAAAAGGCGGCCATGGTGGTCATAATGGAATAAGGAACATCATTGATCAATTAGGAACGAAAGAATTCAAACGTTTACGCATCGGGATTGGAAGGCCGAGTGTCTCAATGTCCGTCATTGACTATGTATTAGGAACGTTTGATAAAGAACAGCAAGGTGCTGTCGAAGATAGTATTCAGGATGCGGTGAAAGCTTGCGAAGCCTGGATCGAACAACCTTTTAATGAAGTGATGAATGAATTTAATGCTAAGTAACTGATCGCAATGGTTTGTGGATTCTGTATAAGCCCTATGCAAGCCGGCAAAACTAGGTACCATCAACCCTTTAGGAGGATGGAAATGAAAATTCGTTATTTTTGCCGGCATTGTCAAAATCAAGTTGGTGAGCTGGATGCTGAGCATGTAGATGTGTCGCAATTGGGATTTGACCTTTTAAATAATGAAGATCAACAACAGATGGTTCATATGAATGGAAACGGGAATATGGACATTAAGACGATTTGTGACTCATGCAAGGAGACACTTGATCAGAATCCACACTATCATGAGTTAGATTTCTTTATTCAGTAAATCCTGAAGTTATTTTTAGATAGAACTTTACAGGATGGTGGAGGAGTTCGTTATGCAAGGAATTAAGGATTATTTATACCCACAGGATGACATCCGTTCAGTTGTCGAGGGGTTTGAGTCAGGGATGAAGGAGCAGATGGTGGCGGGATTATCAGGTGCATCCCGGAGTTTAATGATTTCTTTACTTAAGGAATCGCTGAACCGACCCGTACTTCTGATTACCCATCAGCTGGTTCAGGCCCAGCAGCTGTATGAGGATATTCAAGAGCTGACCGATTCGAGTCAAGTTCATCTTTACCCTGTAAATGAACTGATCGCTTCAGAAATTGCAATTGCGAGCCCTGAGCTTCGAAGTCAACGAATTGATTCCCTTAGTCAATGGCTTAAACAAGATACCGGCATACTTATTGCCCCTGTGGCTGCATTAAAACGGATCATGCCACCGAAATCCTATTGGGAGCATAATCAGCTCCCTTTTCGTGTTGGGGAAGATATTGACCTGGATAATTATCTCGAGCGTTTTATTCGTATGGGATATGAACGTACAGAGATGGTTGCCACTCCTGGAGAGTTTTCTCTTCGGGGAGGAATTATAGACGTGTATCCTTTGACGGCTGAATATCCTTATCGTATAGAGCTGTTCGACACCGAAGTAGACTCCATCCGTACGTTTGATTCAGAGACGCAGCGTTCTCATGAAAAGCTTCATGAAGTCTACATAGGACCTGCGACAGAGCTTTTATTACGGGAAGAGGATTTCGTCCGCTCCTATCATCGCCTGGAGGAAGCGCTCAGCCACTCGTTGCAGAAGCTGTCTAAGTCAGAGGCGAAAGAAACGTTGAATCAATATATCGAACAAGATTTGGACCGCCTGAAACAGCAGGAACGTTTTCAGGAAATTTATAAATATATTGGATATTTTTACGATCAGCCTGTTAGTTTACTAGATTATCTTCCGAAAAACGGACTGCTCGTCCTTGATGAGATGAGTCGAATTCAAGAGACTGCGAACCGTCTTGATCAGGAAGAAGCAGAATGGCACCAAAGCTTATTAGAAGCCAATCAGATGGTCAGGGATTTGAAGATTTCGTTCGACTGGCATGACACATGGGCGAAGATGGAACACTCCCGCCTTTATATGTCCGTCTTCATGCGCCATATTCCAAGTACGCATCCCCAGAATATCGTCAATATTTCCAGTCGACAAATGCAGCAATTCCACGGTCAAATGAATTTGCTTAAAAATGAGATGGACCGTTGGGAGAAACAGGACTATTCTGTACTAATTCTTGCGCCTGATGAAAATCGCAGGGAAAAAATACAGTCGGTATTAGAAGATTATGATATGGAAGCAGTCATTGCTAAGGAAGAGGTGACGTTACCTCTTGTTAAGCCGACGATCATGATCGGAAATATTAGCAGCGGGTTTGAATGGCCGATGCATAACCTCGCTGTGCTTACAGAAAATGAGTTGTTCAAAAAAAGAACAGCCAAGCCGAAGCGTAAACAGAAAATGTCAAATGCCGAACGTATTAAAAACTATCAAGAGTTGAAAGTGGGCGACTATATCGTTCATGCGAACCACGGTATTGGTAAATATCTTGGAATCGAAACACTCGAGATGAATGGCAATCATAAAGATTTTCTATTGGTGAAGTATTCCGGTAATGACAAGCTCTACGTACCTATTGATCAAATCGATTTGATTCAAAAGTATGTGGGATCTGAAGGAAAAGAACCTAAAGTATATAAGCTTGGCGGCAGTGAGTGGAACAAGGTGAAGCGTAAGGTCCAATCCTCTGTTGAGGATATTGCTGATGATTTGATTCAGCTGTATGCCGAGCGTGAAGCTTCGAAAGGGCACGCCTTCAGTAAAGATGATGAAATGCAGCGGGAATTTGAAGCGGCCTTTCCGTATGAGGAAACGGAAGACCAAATCCGCTGTATTGAGGAAATCAAAGAGGATATGGAACGCATTCGTCCAATGGATCGTCTTCTATGTGGCGATGTCGGTTATGGAAAAACTGAGGTAGCGATCAGGGCAGCCTTCAAGGCGATCGTTGAAGGAAAGCAAGTAGCTATTCTTGTTCCGACCACTATACTAGCTCAGCAGCACTATGAAACCCTTCAGGAGAGATTCCAAGGATTTGGCATCAATATTGGTCTTATGAGCCGTTTCCGAACGAGGAAGCAGCAGAAAGAAACGACAGAGCGCCTAAGAAAAGGACTTGTAGATATTGTTGTTGGTACGCATCGTATTTTATCCAAGGATGTTCAATTTAAAGACTTGGGTCTATTGATCGTGGATGAAGAGCAGCGTTTTGGTGTGAAGCATAAAGAGAAAATCAAACAGTTGAAGCATAATGTGGACGTTTTGACTTTAACGGCGACACCGATCCCGAGGACACTTCATATGTCGATGCTTGGCGTAAGGGATCTATCTGTCATTGAGACACCGCCAGCCAACCGCTTTCCGATCCAAACCTATGTATTAGAGTATAACCCTATCTTTCTTAGAGAAGCGGTTGAACGCGAGATGGCGAGAGATGGTCAGGTCTTTTTCTTGTTCAACAGAGTGGAAAATATCGAGCGGATGGCTCAAGATATCGCTGCACTTGTTCCCGAGGCACGTGTGACGTTTGCTCATGGGCAAATGAATGAGACAGAGCTCGAAAATGTTATGTTCTCCTTCTTAGAAGGAGAGTTTGATGTGCTCGTAAGTACGACGATCATTGAGACTGGGGTAGATATCCCTAATGTCAATACGTTAATTGTCTATGATGCGGATCGTATGGGGCTAAGTCAACTTTACCAGCTGCGCGGACGAGTCGGACGTTCGAATCGTGTAGCCTATGCTTATTTTACGTATCAGAAAGACAAAGTGCTGACAGAAGTAGCTGAAAAGCGGCTTCAAGCAATTAAAGAATTTACAGAGCTGGGCTCTGGTTTCAAGATAGCGATGCGAGATTTATCGATCCGCGGAGCCGGAAACCTTCTAGGATCCCAGCAGCACGGATTCATTGACTCAGTCGGATTCGACATGTATTCACAAATGTTGAAGGACGCGATTGAGGCAAAGCGCCAGGGTAAAGAGCCTGAAGCCGTTCAACCGTTCCAGCCGGAGCTCGATATGTCACTTGATGCCTATATTCCGGAAGAATATATCCGTGATGAGAAACAGAAAATTGATATGTATAAACAGTTCCAGGCCATTGAATCAGTAGAGGATATCCACGATCTCCGCGATGAGCTGATCGACCGTTTTGGAGACTATCCAGAAGAAGTGGAGAACCTGTTCCGGGTATCCTCGATTCGTTTGTATGCGAAGCGGGCGAGAGTTGAATCCGTATCAGAGAAGAAGAAAAAGCTCGAAATGGTGATGGAGTCAGAGCAAAGTCAGCAAATAGATGGCGCTAAGCTCTTTGAATTCGCCAATCAATACGGACGGATCGTCCAGCTCGGCACAGAAGACAACCAGCTGAAGGTCACCTTCAATTGGGACCGGAAATCCCAGCTGAAGCGCTATGATATTGTTGAGGAATTCATAACTAAACTGCCTGAAATGACACGCGAAACGACAACCGCATAAGAAACTCCCCCCTCATTGCTAAATAATGAGGGGGTTTTTAATATCATGAGACCAGCGGTCGCACGGAATCGTTAACAAAATTATGCAAATTACCCGGTATATTATAAAAAAATCCATACTAAGGGTGTATAGGTTTTTTCTGATGTATCATACTATCCTTAATCACCCGCTTATTCTGCATGCGCTTCAAAAGGATAATTTATGGAACATCATCAAAGAAAAGGAGGCAGCATAAGAATGAAAGCAACTGGTATAGTACGTCGTATTGATGATTTAGGTCGTGTTGTCATTCCCAAAGAAATTCGTCGCACATTGAGGATACGCGAGGGGGATCCCCTTGAAATCTTTGTTGACCGAGAAGGGGAGGTCATTCTGAAAAAATATTCCCCAATTAATGAGCTGGGTGATTTTGCAAAGGAATATGCAGATGCTCTTAGTGAAACTCTTGAAATGCCTGTGCTGATTTGTGATCGCGATGAATATATCGCCGTAGCCGGAGGAGTGAAAAAAGATTATATGAATCGTTCGATCGGCTCGAAAGTGGAGCAGGTGA
>NZ_JRNX01000293.1 GCF_000786645.1 Halobacillus sp. BBL2006 | reverse complement strand
CCACGGAAAGCGAACCTTTTCCTGCAGCCCCAAACTCACACGAATGTCTCGAAACCGAGTCTTCAACAATCGGGAGTTTAGTGGAAGAAGAAAGATCAACAAATTAACAAACCCCAAACTAAAAAAACGCTCGAGACCGTTATTTCAATCGGTCGAGCGCTTTTTCATTCCGTTGGATCATTTGCTCAAATCGTTTGTTGAACCATTCGATTTCTTCCCCCTCAAGAGGAGTGGTCACAACTTTTCCTGACAAATCGTAAAGCTTTCTTAATATACGATCCCGTACGTCTTCCACAGTCAGATCTGTTGCGAGCAGCTCGTTTAAAGACGCCATGACTGTCGGGTCGATATCAGGATACTTGAAGCGTGTTTTTTCAGCTCGTTTCCCTATTTCATAAAATCGTTTCAATAGGAAGGCACGCTGAGCACCGCTGCCGCTAACGTCTAAGTAGATTTGGACAGCTGAACCACTCTTTACGCGTCGTTGAGAGATGCCGGCGAATTTTTTACCATGAATACTCAAGTCATACGTGCCAGGGCAATAGGAGCGGGTAATTTCATACGCTTCAATTTCGTTCGTCAGATCAGACAAAAGTGAGCGGATGAACGCGACCATCGCATCATACCCTTCATGAATGTTTACTTCCTTAGAATCTGGGAAAATGAGGGACAGGTTCAGCACTCCGTCATCAAGCACAACGCCAAGACCGCCCGAATTCCTTACGATCACCTGGTATCCTTCCGATTTTAGGAAGTCAATCCCATCCGAGATATAGGGGAGTCGTGCATCCGGAATGCCAAGGACGACTGTATCGTGATGAACCCATAACCTGGCAGCAGTAGGACTCAAACCTTCTCCGACTGAGATGGAGAGTGCATCGTCCATCGCAAATGATTGGAGCGCAGAAAAGGTCGGCCCAAGACTGCTTTGGTCAATGAAGCGATAAGCTTGAGGATGTAGTAATGCATGTATAGTTTCCATAAAAACGTTTCTCCTTTTTGTACAATCACCAACCTTCATTATATCAAAAGAAAGGTGTTGCATGAATCGGTTCTCATATGTAAAATCTTTAAAGGGTTCTGCTCAATAAGAATTTAGCTAAAAAAACAGAACATCTTGAGAGCGGTAAAGACGGGGTTATTCTTTAGCTCCTGTCATTTTTTGTCTGTCAAGATGTTTTTTTGTCGTATGGAAAGGTATATAATAGATAAAAATGTCGTGAAGAAAGGACAAACGGATGGTCTATCGTGATGAGAAACTAAGTGAAGAAAAGGTATTTAAAGACCCTGTGCATCGCTATGTCCACGTGCGTGACCGGGTTATATGGGACTTGATTGGAACAGCCGAATTCCAGCGGTTAAGGAGAATTAAACAGCTGGGAACCTCTTATCTGACTTTCCACGGGGCGGAACACAGTCGTTTCAATCATTCTCTTGGCGTTTATGAAATCGTGAGAAGAATCATCGAAAACTTCAAGGATCGCGACAATTGGGACCATGAAGAGCGATTGCTCTGCTTATGTGCTGCATTGTTGCATGACCTGGGGCACGGCCCATTTTCCCATTCTTTTGAAAAAGTGTTCAAGCTCGATCATGAAGATTTCACACAGCAGATTTTACTTGGAGATACAGAAGTCAATGCCATATTGAAGAAAGTGGCTCCGGATTTCGCGAAAGATGTAGCGGACGTCATCAATAAAACGTATGAAAATAAACTGGTCGTCAGCCTGATTTCCAGCCAGATTGACGCAGACCGGATGGATTATCTGCAGCGTGATGCTTATTTTACTGGTGTCAGCTACGGGCATTTTGACATGGAGCGAATTTTGCGTGTGATGCGTCCGATGGAAGATCAGGTCGTCGTCAAAGAAAGTGGCATGCATGCGGTGGAAGACTACATCATGAGCCGATACCAAATGTACTGGCAAGTGTATTTCCATCCTGTAACCCGAAGTGCCGAAGTCATATTGTCGAAGATCCTTCACAGAGCAAAGGTGCTTTATGAAGAAGGCTATACATTTAAATTGAAGCCGATTCATTTCCTTTCCTTTTTTGCAGGGCAGCCGACGTTGAAGGAGTATTTGGCGTTGGATGAAGCCGTCACTTTGTATTATTTCCAAATGTGGATGCAGGAAGAGGATCCGATTTTAAGTGATCTATGTGATCGGTTCGTGAACCGTCGTCTATTCAAATATATTGAATTCAATCCCAACTCTCAAATGAACGAGTGGATGGAGCTTTACAAACTGTTTTCAAAAGCTGGTTTGGATCCTGATTATTACTTGGTGGTCGATTCTAGTTCTGACCTTCCTTATGATTTTTATCGTCCAGGAGAAGAAGGGGAGCGGCTGCCCATCCATTTGCTTCAGCCGAGTCAGGAATTGAAAGAACTCTCCCGTTTGTCAGAAATCGTCGAGTCTATCTCAGGTAAAAAGCGAACAGATCATAAATTGTATATTCCTCTTGATCGTCTCGAGGAGATGTCGCAACGTAGTAAAACGAAGAAGCGGATTATGGAAATACTGTATGGATAAGGAGTGAGCTCCATGTTGGAGAATCATGCGAAGCTGATGCAATTTTTCTCAAGCACGGATGAGATTGTAGGTCGTAAAAAGCTGCAAAAAATGATATACATACTGAAAAAGTGTGATATTCCATTTGAAGAACGTTATCAATTTCATTTTTATGGACCGTATTCAGAAGAACTGACGCTTAGAGTAGAGGAAATGTGCAATTTGGGCTTTATTACTGAGATGAGAGAAGAAAAGAAAAATTATTATCAATATCGGTACCAGCTTACAGATAGCGGACGCGCTTTTCTTGAGCATTACACGATGGATTTACCGCCTCTTCATGAGCATATTAAGGAAATGAAAGGAAAAAGCTCTCGTTTCTTAGAGTTGGTTTCTACTATGCTTTTCTTCGAAGATTTACCTAGAGACGAAATTACTCAAAAAGTCTATAAGGTAAAAAGCACACAAAACTATTCTGATGAAGATATAGAAGAAGGATGGAAATTTATTGAAAATTTACGAGCGATTCATTAAAATCAAAGATAACACCAAGGTATACTGAGCATCAGTATACCTTTTTTTATTCAATGGTGTCTGACTATTAAAAAAATTAAGAGGTGTGTGCCGATATATATAAAAGGCACAAACAGGAGATGAGCCGAGCTTAAGAAGAGATAGGTAGGATAGGGCGGGGGTCAAAATGAAATTAGTTAAGTTTGTTGCGTATTATATTCTTGGGTTGGTAGGAATCATGGTAATCAGTGCCGCTCCTGCTCTGTTCCGTGCAGGGTCTTATTTCAATGTGTCCGCATTTTTCAGGGAGTTCCAAACCTTGCTGACTCAAATTGTCCAGCCGGCGGATTGGATGTATATCTTCAAAGGAACTCCTGAACCACTACTTTCGTTTCTGTGGGAGCCTTATAAGTATTCAATGACGGTCTTTTTCCTCGGAATTATTCTCGGCTTCGTCTTGGCCTTCGTTCTTGCCTTAGGGACTGCTTTTTTACCGAAGTGGGCGAAAGGGATTGTAGGCAGAGTCTTGAATATTCTTGAAGCTGTACCGGATTTGCTGTTAGCTTTTTGCTTACAGCTGTTTATCGTCTGGTTATATAAACAGACGAACATTCTCTTTTTTCAATTTGCTTCTGTAGGCCAGGAGAAGGTGTACGTCTTACCGATCATTGCGATTGCGGTGCTTCCAATGGTTACGATGTACAAAATCATTCTAATGCTTATTGAAGAGGAGATGACCAAATCTTATGTGCAGATGGCCAAGAGTAAAGGGATGGAGAAATCATTCATCTTAAATATTCACGTTTTGAGAAATATCGTAAAAAGTGTTTTTTATCATTCGAAAATTATTCTATGGGGGGCGTTATCCAGTCTATTAATTATTGAATACATATTTAATATGAATGGGATTACGACTGCTTTTCGTGAAGATCCTCGGGCCATCGTTTCTTCTGTAATCCTGTTTATGCTATTCACTCCTTTTTTCCTCATTTATCAAGGGACAGAATCCTTTATTTTCAAAGATAACAAAGTGGCAGAAGAGACTTCTTTGAAGATGAACACTTTCATTGGCTCATACGTGACAAAGCCAGGAGGAAAATGGTTCAAGCATCTGCTGGGGGAATTAGGAGCACACTTTAAAAACATCAAATTTGTAGCTGGTTTCCTTGTTATAGTCGGAATGTTAGTGACAAGCGTCATTTATACCATGACGGCTGATCCTTTAATCGAAAAGTTTTTACACATAAAAAATGAAGAAGGGCGTCTAGTCAGTGCCGCTCCCCACTCACCTGAGTATGTATTCCTTGGGACCGATGTTCTAGGATACAGTATTTTTGATCAACTGTTGGTAGGAGCCAAATATACAATTTTATTTGCTTTAGTTATTGCTTTTTTAAGAATGATCATTGGTTTCCTGCTTGCCATTCCTTTTGTTTTCTTTTTACCCGATAAAATTCAACGCGGGATAGAGAGAATAGTAGACGGAATGCATTATCTACCCATGACGATTATTGCCTATGTACTTCTCGCTCCAGTCTTATTGATGCCTCCAAGCGGGTTTGCTACTACAGAAACGGAACGGATCATTTTTCAAGGAGTTATTTTGACGTTACTTGCTGTCCCGCTTATCATCACTTTATTTGGAAATGAGATGAAGTTGATCATGCAGGAAGAATATGTGATAAGTACAAAAGTATTGGGGGGAAGCTCTTTACACTTGCTATGGAAGCATTTGCTCCCTCATTTGAGTTCACGAATGGGAGTAGTGTTTGGCCAGCAGTTTATTCAGACATTGTTGATCTTTATCCATCTCGGAGTTTTCAATATTTTCTTTGGGGGAACAAAACGGAGCTTTGATCCAATGATGCCGGATCCTCCACAATCGACCACCTATGAATGGTCAGGGCTGATTGGTTCATCTAAAGATTCACTGATGACAGGGCGCTGGTGGTTGATCATCCCTGCACTAGCCTGTTTCATGATTCTTATCCTTGCGATGCAGTTAATTATTCAAGGAATCAAAGAAGTCCAACATAGACGAGTAGGGGTTCCAGTAGAAGGAATGAACTGGTGGAAGCGATTGTTCGGCAAAAGGAAGAAAACGAGGTACATGCCGAGAAATCCAGCTAAAGAAGCATTCGTACTCATGAAGAGTGAGCACCTTAAACAAAACGAGAATCGAGATACCTTTTATTCAGAAGGCAAGAAAGAAGGGTGAGAAGTATTCTCTCCTAAGTATTTGGAGGAGCCGATTTCAAATTTGGTAAGACTAACAGCGATAGAGAGCTTGTACAAACGTTTGATTAACGTCTGAAACCAAATAAAATGCCCGAAGCTGAATGTCAGCTTCGGGCATTTCACTGCCTATGTAAAGTAGAACTCATAACTCTTTTTTTATTTATCTTAGGTATATCCTTGTTTATTGATAGGCAGAACCGCACTTCCCCTTAAGTACGTAGATAGATCATTATCTATACTTCGAGATAAAATGAGAATCTCCTTCTTTTTATTAAGAATTCTTTGGATTGAAGCCTTTCTCTAAAAAAGCTTGGAGAGAATATGTTAAAATGAGACAAAACCGTCAGGCAAGAGGAGGATTCTCTTACAATGAAAGAATTTGAACAGTTTAAAAATAAGGATGAGAAGAGCGATAAAAAGAAAAATCAATTTACCATCATCAAGGATGATTCTACGGATGGCCACGGAGGTTACGGCGTAGGTTCAATCAGCCTTGAGAACATGACACCTGTCATCGTGGATCCGAACGAAGGAGAAGCGTTCGTCGACATGGGAGCCCTTCATGCGAGAAGTAAAGTGGAAAAAAGGATAAAATTCATTCCGAATAAAGACGAAGTCCCTAATGGCTTGCTCTACTGGATCGCCTGGGTAACCGTCGATTATCAAGAAGGGAAGCCTACTTACTACGGTGTTGCCGGCAGTGAGCTGCGCGTTGACCGTTCAATCAAACGCGGCTACAAATCCATGCCTGAACACGTCAATCATATGGATAAATCATTGAAAGGGCGCTTTGCCGTCGATCATATGGATGAAAAATCGAAAAAGATTCTCGGAGAGTACTTGCGTGAGTTCAAACCGGATCTTTGGGAGAATACGAAACAAGAATTAAAAGACTCGCTTGGTGTAGAGTAAGTTGAATACGGAGCACTTCCTTTCCGGGAAGTGCTTTTTTGTGCTCGGCTTAGGTGAACCTTGTTGTTCATTTAGCTCCCTTATCCAGAAGACTCAGTTTCAAGATATTCAAGATGTTTCCGATACGGTTGACAGCGGATGGAGGTCCGGGAAAGTACTCGCTTTCCATGGGCATGTGGTGTGCTTCCTCAGGCTTCGCCTTGCGGGATCTCACCGATCATGTTCATCCCATAGGAGTCTC
>NZ_JRNX01000292.1 GCF_000786645.1 Halobacillus sp. BBL2006 | reverse complement strand
GGCCAATAACGACAGGAGCTTTCAATTCTCCTGTTCTCACCAGCTCATTGATCGCCAATCCCATTTTTGCCCGCTCTCCATATCCCAGCCAGCAAATTCTTGAAGGAAGCCCCTGGAATTGTACTTTTTCCTGCGCCATATCGATCCACCTGAGAAGCTTCTCGTTTTCAGGAAAAAGCTCCTTGATCAGCTGATCTGTCCGGTAAATATCCGCTGGATCTCCGGATAAAGCGGCCCAGCGGAAAGGCCCTTTCCCTTCGCAAAACAACGGCCGAATGTAAGCAGGCACAAAGCCTGGAAAATCGAATGCATTGTTAACTCCTTCATCTAAAGCGACCTGGCGGATATTATTGCCGTAATCAAAAACGATCGACCCCTTTTGTTGAAAAGCGAGCATCGCTTCTACGTGTTTCGCCATCGACTTAGAAGCTAAGTGTACATATCTGTCAGGGTTTTGCTGACGAAGCTCTGCAGCTTCTTCGAGCGAGTAACCTTCCGGGATGTACCCGTTCAATGGGTCATGAGCGGATGTCTGGTCTGTAACGACATCGATTTCCACCTCTCTCTTCAAAATTTCTTGGTGGAGTTCGGATGCATTTCCCAGCAAGGAGATCGAAAGGGGGTTGCCTTCGTGCTTCGCTTCCTTTGCCCATTGCAATGCTTCATCAATAGAGTCCGTCTTCCGATCACAGTATCCAGAGTCCAATCGTTTTTGAATCCGCTGCGGATCGACTTCGACCGCAATAACGACACCGCCATTCATCGTGACAGCTAACGGCTGGGCTCCTCCCATCCCGCCGAGGCCTGCCGTCAGTGTAATCGTACCTTTCAAAGTCCCCCCGAAATGTTTTTCAGCAAGAGAGGCGAACGTTTCATACGTTCCTTGTAAAATCCCTTGTGAGCCAATGTAAATCCAGCTCCCTGCAGTCATTTGGCCATACATCATTAACCCTTTCCGGTCGAGTTCATGAAAATGCTCCCAGTTCGCCCACTTTGGAACGAGCACAGAATTGGAGAGCAGCACTCGCGGAGCTGCTTCGTGCGTGCGGAACACACCCACCGGTTTTCCTGATTGCACCAACATCGTTTCGTCCTTTTTCAAGTTCTTCAATGTAGCGACGATGGCATCGAATGCTTCCCAGTTCCGCGCTGCTTTTCCAATGCCTCCATAAACAACGAGCTCTTCTGGTTTTTCTGCAACTTCAGGATCTAAGTTGTTGCAAAGCATCCGTAATACCGCTTCCTGCTCCCAGCCAAGGCATTCTAGCTCCGTGCCTGTTTTTGCTTTTATGCTACGCGTGATCGACATAATACCTTCCCCCTTGTGAATACGATTGCCACGCTTTCCATTCAAATTGATCCCCTTTTAACCAACGCGAGAGTCTTTCAATATCGTTTGAAAAAACTCGATCCTCCACAATGGATGGAACGACCGTCCGTGCTGCTTCCCATAGGCTTTTAGTGACGGGTGCTGCTTTTTCAACGCCTCGATACTCTAAAGCCTGCATGGCACAAATCAATTCAATCGCCAAAACTTTATAGGCATTTTCAATGATTATAGAAGCGTGTCGGGCGCCAATTGTCCCCATGCTCACATGATCTTCCTGGTTAGCCGATGAAGGAATGGAGTCCACGCTCGCCGGATGGGCAAGTGTTTTATTTTCAGAAACGAGAGATGCCGCTACATATTGCATGATCATAGCGCCTGACTGCACACCTGGGTCTACGCTGAGAAAAGCAGGCAGATCATTGAGCTGAGGATTTACCAGCCGCTCAACCCTACGCTCGGATATATTCGCAAGCTCACTGATTCCGATTTTTAAAAAGTCCATCGCCAAAGCAATCGGCTGCCCGTGGAAATTACCACCAGAAACGATGAGCCTTCCCTCATTCAATATCAGAGGGTTGTCGGTCGCTGCGTTCATTTCAATTTCGAGTTTGTCTTTCACGTAAGCGATGCTTTGCCATGTGGCCCCGTGGACTTGAGGAATACAGCGGAGCGAATAAGCATCCTGCACACGCTTTTCACCTTGATACGTCACCAAACGGCTGCCTGAAGTCATTTCCCTAACCCTTCTCGCGACTTCAATCTGTTCCGGATATCCACGTGCCTCATGGATGGCAGGGTGAAACGCATCGATGATTCCTTCCAGGGCTTCCAGTGACATGGAAGAAACCCAGTCACAAATGAGAGCTAATTGCTCCGCTTCGATATAATTGATCACACCGACAGCTGTCATCGCCTGAGTGCCGTTGATAAGTGCTAATCCTTCTTTCGCTTTTAATTGAATCGGTGTGAGTTGCAGCTTTTGATACACATGTTTCGTCGGATAAACGTTTCCTTCGTAATAGACTTCTCCTTCTCCCATAAGGACTAGCGCTAGATGAGATAACGGGGCCAAGTCCCCTGAAGCCCCGAGCGACCCTTGAGATGGGATCCTCGGATGGATTTTTAAATTGACCAGCTCACAAAGACGTTTTACGATTTCCTCACGTACCCCAGAGAACCCTTTAAGCAGGGCATTCATTCGAAGCACGACCATAGCCCGACTGACTCTTTCCGGGAATGGATCCCCGACGCCGCAAGCATGTGAACGAATCAGGTGGAGCTGAAGTGAATCAACTTCTTGATCCGGAATTCGGACATCACTTAACTTGCCAAATCCCGTGTTAATGCCATATACGGTATCGCCGTTCAAAACGATTTCCTCAACGGAGCGGCGGCTCGCACGGACTTTTTCCAAGCTCTCCGGTGCTATTTCCACAGTCTCGTGTTGAAAACAAATCTCTTTCATTTGATCAATGGTTAATTGATTTCCGTCTAAAACAACCATCTTTCTCCCCCTTTCTGTAGAAGTTGAATATTCACTATGGATGAAGTTTCAGGAGACATTCAGCTAAAAAAAGAGACGACAATGGCATACGAAATACCATTGTCGCCTCCTCATATCTTATGACTATAGGCCACATACTCTTTATATATGATTAATACCAAGTCCAAATGTCTCGTGTTCTAACCCTTTGACCGGCGCACCGATCGTTCCATAAAAAGCGACGGCAATCCAA
>NZ_JRNX01000291.1 GCF_000786645.1 Halobacillus sp. BBL2006 | reverse complement strand
GCCATTTACTCTGATGATGATGTGATTGTTTTTGAGCGTAAGCTGCCGAAAGATCATGTCCTTGTTACAATCAATAAAGGAGAAAACGCACGTCATTTAGACATTTTTGATTTATATCATCAAAAATCACCTAACCGCGTGCAGCTCACCTCTCTATTGAACGAAGAAAAAGTGAAGAGTCATAAATACTCACTAGACGTCCAATTAGAAGAAGGTTCAATTCAGATTTTTGACGTGAAGGGTAAATTGCGTCAAGAAGCACCGCGTGAAGAGCAAAAGTACTCAAAAGTCGTCTTAAGAGGCTCTGCTCCTTTAGATTGGGAAAGTGATCGTCACCTGCTTTCTTTTGATAAGGAAGATAACCTATGGAAGAGTGAGCCCATCTCGCTTACCGCTGGTGAAACCATAGAATTTAAATATGTTCGTGACGGAGAATGGCTCGAAGGAAGTAACTTGAGCTTCACTCCTGAGGAGGATGGAGACTATATCTTCATTTTTGACCCGCAGTCAGAAAATGAAGCTATCGTCATTCCATGGAAAGAAAAGACAGCATCTGCAGCATAAACATACCCGTTCCTCCGGCATCGGAGGGGCGGTTTTTATTATTATGAAACTTGTTATCTTTCATAATATTTTCATATAAAAACTTAAAAAATTACTAGAAATATCCATAACGATGTCCCATAATAGGGAAATGAGTATAATTTTGGGGGATACATATGAGAAAGTTAACTTGGTTTATTGTCGTAACGTTGGTTTTGTCACTTGTCGCAGTCTCTCCATCATCGAAAGTAAGGGCTGCAGAGCAATTTGAAGATACCCAGGGACACTGGGCAATAGAAGAAATCAATTATTTAGTAGAAAAAGAGATTGTGAATGGATATCCTGATGGAACGTTTCAGCCCAATGATCCTATTACCCGCGCAGAAGCTTCCAAAGTCATTATCAGTGAACTGGGGATCGACCTAGATTCTATTTCGAAAGATCAATCGTTTCCCGATGTCGGTGAACATTGGGCAAAAGACTATATTAATGCAGCCTCTAGCGAAGGAATCATCAATGGATACAAAGATGGGACATTCGAACCAAATGCCCACCTGAAACGCTCTGAACTTGCTGCTATTTTAATACGTGCCTATAACCTAGAAGGCGGAGAAACAGATGGGTTCAAGGATATGACTGTTGATCACTGGGCATTTCCATATGTGGCTGCTTTGCTGAACCACAATATCACGACCGGCTATGAGGACAATACCTTCCGCCCGTCGCGAGAAGTGACGAGAGCTGAGTTTTCCACTTTTCTATCACGAATCTTAAATGAAAGCTTTCGAGTAGAAGAGAATGCGAATGGGACAGGGAATGAGCCAGAGGAAGAACAACCGCTTCCTCCATCAGAAGTGACTCAGGTACCTATTTTGATGTATCACAGTCTTTCAAAAAATGAATCGGATTGGAATTCTATCGTTATTTCTCCTCGTAAATTTTATGAAGACATGCTTTACGTCAAGGCAATGGGATATCACACCATTACGTCCAAAGAGTTGATCGCCTATAAGAACGGCGAAAAAGAACTCCCTGAAAACCCAATCATGGTAACGTTTGATGATGGCTACAGAGACAACTATCAGTACGCATATCCAATTCTAAAGAAATTAGATATGCAGGCAGTTATCTCCATCATCGGTTGGAGTGTCGGCCGCTACACCTCTATTGGAGATCAATATGAAATTCTTCCCCATTTTTCATGGGAGGAAGCGAAAGAGATGGTCGATAGTGGACACATAGATATTCAAAACCATTCGTACAACTTACACACCCCTTCAGATGACAATGGTTATGGGCAAGGTGTGCTGCCATTAGAAGGAGAAACAAAAGCCCAGCATGCAGAACGTTTTCGCCAAGATACGATGAAGCTCCACAATCAAATTAAAGAGCATCTGGGATATGAACCGAAATTGTTCACTTATCCCTATGGTTCTTACAATGAGACAACGGAGAAGGTGCTGAAAGAACTCGGCTATGAAGTGTCACTGACCACAAGCAGAGGAATTTCAAATATTGATCAGGGACTATTTGAGCTGAAACGAGTCGGTACACCTTACTACCTTGACAGTCCTGAGCTCATGGATCAAATGTTGGAAAATATGAATCGAAGTCAGCGCGTTCCTTTCAGTGAATTAGCGAACTCCGAAGATCGAATTGAAGAACTCGAAAACTATTTAGGCCTATAAGAAAAAGGGATGCTCAACGAATGAGCATCCCTTATTTAAATCGTGTGGTTTTATCCCATCCTATAACCTGCTTTCTCCGTTTTGCTTTTAAATAGAAGATAAGACTCCTCACAAACAGGAATGAAAAGAGTTGTGCATATGTGAAATACATAAGAAAACTAGTAAAGATGTTCTTCGGTGTAAAACTATTCTCTGCAGCTTGCGCGCTCATTAATTGACTCGTGTAGACGATGTAAGCAACATACCAAATGAGCATTAAAGGAATCGAATAAGTGATAGAAAACAAATTCAACAGCCCAAGCAAGAACCATACATACGATAGGACAAGAAAAAACCAAAAGATAACATAAACCATAAGCTGATGGATGGAATGAACCATGAGCTTGCCTTTAAAATATCCAGGTACAGTCAGTGTTCTTTCTACAATATATAAATTCCCTTGTAACCACCTTGTTCGCTGCTTGATATAAACACTCATGGTTTCCGGCTCCTGCTCCCAAGTCACCGATAAGGGAACAATTGGCAGAAAAAAACCTTGCCTGGTTATACGCAGTGTCAATTCTGCATCCTCTGCAATAGCATAAGGATCGTATCCTCCTAGATCTTCGATGACTGAACGGCGTACGAGCATATTGGTTCCGGTCAAAGAACCAGTCTTAAACAACTGCCATCTTCCCGACTGCATTAACAATTGGAACACTTGAAATTCAATGGATATCATGCGTGTTAAAAGGTTTTTGGTTTCATTCCTCGTTTTCACATACCCAACAGCTCCAGCTGCGTCTTTTTCAATATGGGCAACTTCCACTAGTTTTTTCAATGCACCTGGTTCTGGCTGATTATCTGCATCATAAACGCAAAAATACTCTCCATCTGATATTTCTAACCCATAATTCAGGACCCGTGATTTTCCTTTAGGTTCGCCAGGAGGTACACGGATATGATGGACATGTTGATATGTCCGATCATATTCCTCAATTATTTCTCCAGTTCCGTCCTTAGAATTATCATTCAAAACATAAATATGGAGAGAACCCGGGTAATTTATATTTACCATAGCATCTAGGGTATCCTTGATTACGACAGCTTCATTATGCGCTGGAATAAGAACATCTACATTTGGATATTTTTCCAAATGAATGGAAGGCTGTTTTTTCGTACGGTAGTAGAGACCAGCGAATGTCAGCAGAGAGTAATATAATAATAGAATTAAAAATAAAACCGTTGTGAACATAAGAAGTGCCCGTATTGTAAAAATCCCTGCCCAAATGCTGAAAGCCACTCCTATCATCAGCAAAATTAATAAGATGATGAACTTCTTCATGAGCGTGCTCCCTCTCTAACCTCTTCTACTACGGCGCCATAGCCAATGTGTTCGCTCTTCCATTCCAATGCAGATAGAGCTTCCTCTGTATAAATCAGGGATAATTTTGAAATAATTCTATTTTTGACGACATTCAAACCTTGTTCATTCGTATTTTGTAAAAGAAACACAATCTTGTTTGTCTCATGCTTTCCAACAATATCAAAATACTCACGAATAGACTGATATACCACTTCAGAAACTTTAGCAAAGCTTGTCTTCTTTACGTTTGTAGGGAGATTATCCATATTGACATAAACAAGAAATCCCGCCTCTTTTTTTCTTACCATTGTGGTTACGATCAAATTCTTTTGTTTTTCAAATTCACGCTTGGATAAGATTTGTGTATCAGCTATATATTCTTCCAACTCAATCACTTTCTTACTCAATTCCCTATTTTTTTGGATAAGGTAAGAGGTCCACTTAGCTATAACATAACTAGACCATAAGTGGACCAGTACTACTGCATGAATTCCGATCCATTTCAGCTGGGTTATGGTTGACCAATTATCGATAAAAGCCCAGCTTAATAGAAGCAAAGAGAATAATGTAGTAAAGATGATAAACAGAAGAAATGACACCTTTTCATTTAGAGTAAGAAAGACGAATACGGGTAACAGGAAACACAATAGGATCCCCGGGTGAACGATCGGCTCCATTGTGTAAAATAAAAAGACAAAGCTTGCCCCCCATAATAAAAAGGCAAGCCGCATTTTTTGTCGTCCCATACAGCCCCTCCTTCCTGATTACTGTTTATTATAATGGAATGAA
>NZ_JRNX01000290.1 GCF_000786645.1 Halobacillus sp. BBL2006 | reverse complement strand
TCGGATTGTCGGAACCGAATTCAGCAACTTTCTTTTTATCAAAGCTGGCTGGAATAAGCGGCGTCCAGATAGGTCCTGGAGCGACTCCGTTTACACGAATTCCTTTACTGACTAGTGATTTAGCTAAGGAGCGGGTAAAAGTAGTTATGGCACCTTTCGTCGAAGAGTAGTCTAGCAGCTGTTCGTTCCCTTGGTACGCTGTCACTGAAGACGTGTTGATGATGCTGCTGCCTTTTTTTAGATGAGGAAGGACAGCTTTGGTCATGTAAAAATATGAGAAGATATTCGTACGGAAGGTTTGCTCCAACTGTTCGTTGGAGATATTCAGTAAATCTTCTTGAGGGTACTGCATGGCTGCATTGTTGACGAGTATATCGATTTGTCCGAAGCTATCAGTAATTTGTTTTACCGCTCGATCACAAAAGGCAGGATCCCCGATATCCCCACTAATCATTTCGCACTTGCATCCTTCTTTTTCGACTAGCTTCTTCGTTGTTTCCGCGTCCTCATGTTCATCGAGATAAAGAATGGCTATGTCCGCACCTTCTTTGGCAAAGTGAACGCTTACCGCTCTTCCGATGCCGCTGTCTCCTCCTGTGATCACAGCAACTTTCTTATTTAGTTTCCCGCTTCCTTTGTAATTTTCGTCAATATATTCTGGTAGCGGCTTCATTTCATATTCAAACCCTGGCTGACGATCCTGATGCTGCTTTGGCTGGATTTCTTTCTTTTTATTCGTCATGCAACTTCCTCCTATGTAATGAATGATTTATTGGGTAGGGTGCCCAACTAAGCCATTATTCAACCACAATTCATAGAGGGAAAAAGGCCATCATACATATAAACTGTTCCAAAGAGCAGCACACTCCATCGGAACAGCTTAATGATTGTATTTCAAATTCTAGATTGTTCATGTACTATTACATGCTTGGTCTCTACCAGAAGAAAGCTCCAGCCAAGGCCAGCCCTGTGATTGCTCCAATCGCAAATGGTATACCAAAACCGCCCCATCCGTAATATCCATATCCAAATGCTCCATAATTTCCAGCAGGCTGCAGCCATACGTGCTGTCTATCTACTCTTGTGATACGTCCTACATGCGTTCTGCCATCCCTGCAAGTCATCCTTACCATTCTGCCTTTATATCTACAGCAGAGACCGTACATATTCCCAGACATAAATATCCTCCTTAAAAATGTTTACATTGTCAGTCTATGTTGAAAGGAACTTTTTGGTATGGACATCCGTCTTCAAAGTGATAGGATGTTTATTCTTAAAGAGGTGCAGGGCAAGGACTAAAGGGGAGATAGTTTGAACATATACTTTTGCTTCGAATAAGATGGAATTAGCTTATTAGAAGGCAGGGAGGCTTGCCTGGAAGAGACAGAAAGGAAGAGAAGATTGTCAGTTATCAAAACCGAACCTTTGCTATATGATTTTATAGAGTTATGCAAAAAAGACCCTTGCTCATTACCGCAATGGTTTATGAACCAGTGTAAAGCGCTCTGCCGCCCGGTTAAAGAAATACCCGATGAAATGAGTCCTGAAGAGCTACAATACTTGTTGCTGAATCATGGATTGTTTGATCCAGGCGAGTGGGAAAACCTTCATGATAAGGTTCTTGAATTGGAAAGAATAGATTTCTGGAAGGTGGCAGAGCAGGAATACCATCGGTTGAAAGCGGAATGGGGCGGACCGGAGGCGTCTGTCTATATTTTTCCTGTGCGGAAGTTCCACTTACCTGCAGATGAGAGGGATATGAACAAAAGCGGAGTTAGTTTAAAAAAGTGTTTGTTTTTATTTGTGGCTCCTGATATTCAACTGTCAGAAATGAAAGCATTACTAGCGCATGAATACAATCATATTTGTCGATTATCGCATCTGAACCTGGATGAGCGAGAGCTGCCGTTAAAGGAATCAATAATTATGGAAGGCCTTGCTGAGTATGCGGTAAAACATTTATATGGGAAAAAGCTGCTCGCACCATGGAACTTCCAAACGGACAATGAAAATGGGCAAGAAATTTTCGAAAAGTATTATCTTCCTTCATTGAATTTGAAAGGCATGCACAACCACCATCAATTTTTATATGGAGGGGAAGGAACACCTATACCTAAATGGGGTGGATACAAAATTGGCTTCCAAATTGTCGCTGCCTATCTGGAAAAACAGGGATCCTGTCCTATCCAGGAGTTATTGACGAAAACAGCGGATGAAATCATTTCAGGAGCAGGATTTCCAATAAATTAAATACCCGAAATCATCTGTTTTTAGATGATTTCGGGTATGTTTATTTTTCACAGAGAAAAATACGATAACTTAAGGGCATATTGGCTTGAGCCATTAATAAGGTATGGTCATCCCAGATATCGTACCATTTTTCATTAAGGTTTTCGGAAGGCTGCAGGTCATTGACATCGTTTATTTCAAGATCTGAAGGAGCCTCTAATAGAGTAACGGATTGAAAACCTGCCTGCGTAAACTCTTCTACCCACTCTTCCTGATTAAACACCTTAGTGATTCCATACAATTGCTCTATCTGATTTTGTAATTCCTCAGTTAAAGGTTGATTGGTTGTCATTTCTATGGCTAATAATTGACCACCATCTTTTAATACTCTTGAAAGTTCTTGGGATGTCTTAGGTACGTCATTAAAGGAAATCACGGACTCAGACACGATCAAATCAAAGGAGTCCGTTGGAAATGCTAATTGTTCAGCATCTCCAGTTACGACGTGTATGCTGGAGTTGTTCTTCTTAAATCTGTTTTTTGCTTTCTCAACCATGAGCGGGTGTTTATCTACGGCTGTTATGTTGCACCCGTACTTTTCCCATAAAAAAGCAGCTGTTTGCCCTGTGCCACATCCGATGTCAAGTAACGATGCTGAGGAAGAAATATCAAAGGAATCAAAGAGTCTTTTGGTAAGTGGAAATCCTCCTGGATGGGCACCGCCAATACCAAAATGGGCTAAAAAATCAATGTAGTCATTGTTCATGTGCAAAATCCTCCGTCATAAAAAAATTCACTTAACTAATTCAATCTATGACGAGGAAGGAACATCGTGCATGGGTAACCCGAATATGACCTGTTTCTACAAAGTACGGCGCCACCATCTAACTTCATATAGAACATCGAATAAATACAAAAAGAGCAGAAGTCGCTCACAACTTCTGCTCTTTTTGTATTTATTCACCACGTCTTTGTTCTGATGGTTCTTCGTCAAGATCTGGCTCTTCTTCATCCATATTATATGGTGTGTCACGCTCACCAGGTTGTCTGATATGGTCTCTGTCCCTATCCATACCTCTGTCCATATCACGGTCTCTACGGTAGTCTGCATCGTTGTTATTGTCATCATAACGCATAGGGTCATAATTGACATCTTGCGGCGGCTCATTCATCTCGTTGTTATCAACGTTACATGCGGCCAACATCCCCGTAGAGAAAAGAAGCGACATAGTTAAGATTAATAATTTCTTTTTCATGTTTTCACCCTCCATAAAGTTTTAATGGAAACATTTTATAATGTGCTCCAAAATTAATTTTTTACTCTTATTTAAAAAAGAGGAGGGTTTTCATCCATGTAAAGGAATTACTCTATATCAACAGGATTATGAATATGATCGTTATACGTATCAATGAAAAGTGTCCCGTTACTGTTCACAACAGCATAATAAACGTTTTCTATTTTCAAGTTTCTTTTTTTACACTCGGAATGAATCCAGTTTTCATGATAACGAGCAGTGAGATTTTTCTTAATAATGGTTCCATCCATAATTATTTCAATAGGCAGCGTGCCAGGTGATGAGTATAGTTGTAGGTCATGTTTGGTAGGAGGTTGAAATTGACTTTTTTTCCTAACGGATAATTCACCGCTTACTTCTACGAGCGCATAGTCGACTTCAAAAATATCAAACACTCCTAGTTCTCTTAAGTGCTGGTTTAGATCATCTAAACTGAACTTTATCTTCTTCATATTTCCCTCTAGAATTTTGCCTCCTTCGATCACTACTGTAGGATGACCGGAAAACCAGAATCTGAGTCGGCGACTT
>NZ_JRNX01000029.1 GCF_000786645.1 Halobacillus sp. BBL2006 | reverse complement strand
ATTTTTTCTTATATAATATCTACTCCTACAACTTCCAGTTCTGCTAGCTATTATTGTTTTCGCTAAAAAATTCAATAATCCTCTTATATGGCAAATTGTGTAGTAAGGACTCCCCAAAAGTTACATATTTTTTGGGGACAACCTACCACATTCCTGAAGCACAATACCATTTCCATCCACACCTTCCATCATAAAGACTATCTAAGAAGAGACAGCCTATTAGGCTGTCTCTTCTTTTTATTTGTCAAAGTGTAATGGTTTTGTAAATTATTGTATTAATATTCTGATATATACCCTCTTCTGTCATAATCGTTTTTCTATTGAATACATAAATAGCGATAGAGAAAGAAATTTCTTCAGGGGGTCATGAAATGAAAATCACCATATTTACAGACACTTACGATCCACAAGTTAACGGTGTCTCAAAGACATTGAAACGGTACGTCAATTATCTGAAAGAGAGCGGTGTGGAATACCAGCTATTCGCTCCAGAAACAGGAGAGGAAACCTTTGATGACAATACTATTCATCGATTTAATAGTCTTCCTCTCTATACTTACCCTGAATGCCGATTAGCGCTGCCTAACTTATTCACAATTCGTAAAAAGCTCGAACAGTTCCAACCTCACCTCATCCATATTGCCACACCTTTCAATATTGGACTCTCCGGACTTTTTCTTGGAAAAAAATTAGACATCCCTTTAGTTGGTTCCTACCATACTCATTTTGATCGTTACCTTCAATATTATAATCTCCCTTTTTTATCAAAATGGACATGGGGATATCTACGGTGGTTTCATCAATATTTTCAAACCACCTTTGTTCCCTCTGAGGACACGAAGAGTCAACTCCTTAACCATGGATTTACTGATTTAAAAATATGGAGCCGTGGTGTTGATTGTGAAGCTTTTCGTCCTGGATTCCAAGCTGAATGGGTAAAGCAAAGATTCTCAATAAAAGAACGCCATATCCTAACCTACGTCGGGCGACTGGCACCGGAAAAGAATCTTGAAGTATTGATGGACGTTTCTAAGCAACTGCCAACATCAATTTCCGATCAAGCTCATTGGTTGATTGTAGGTGATGGACCGCTCAAAGAAGCTCTTCAAAAGGCAGCTCCATCAAACATGACTTTTACTGGATATCAAGAAGGAAGAATGCTTACACAGATCTATGCCAGTTCCTCACTATTCATTTTTCCTTCTACTACGGAAACATTCGGTAACGTAGCGTTAGAATCTCTCGCCTGTGGTACACCTGTCATTGCATCTAGATCCGGAGGTCTACAAGAAATTATTCAAAATGAGAAGACAGGGATATTATGTACGCCTGGTTCTGCAGAAGAATTTTCATATTCAATCGCTGAATTGTTAAATGATCAAAAACGCCTTGAAAAAATGAGTACAGCTGCTCGCACTTATGCGACGACACGTTCATGGGACACTGTGTTTTCTCAACTACTCTCAGACTGCGAAGAAGTCTTGGTAAGACGAGTGGATCCTTACCCTAAATCGAATCAAGGAGCATAAATATGAAAAAGTTAGCTATTATCGGCACTGGCTATGTAGGGCTTGTCACAGGCGTTTGCTTAGCACACGTAGGGTACCACGTTACTTGTATAGACATTGATCTCGGAAGGATTAAAAAATTAAGCAATGGGCAGTGTCCAATTTATGAGCCAGAATTGGAAAAGCTTATGAAGTTGAATATGGAAAAGGGAAATCTGGAATTTACCAGCACGCTTACTAGTGGGATTCAAGAGGCAGAGGCAATTTTCATTGCAGTAGGCACACCTCAGAGGACCGACGGCAGTGCTGAATTAAAATTCATACAAAAAGCCGTCTTTGATATCGGAATGACCATCCGGCATGATTTGACTGTAATTGTTAAGAGCACCGTTCCTGTAGGCACCTGTGACATGGTGAAAAGGACTTTCGAAACCCTCCAGCCTTCGAGACAGATTCATGTTGTCTCTAACCCAGAATTTCTTCGTGAAGGTTCTGCAATTAACGATATGTTTTATGGAGACCGAATCGTGATTGGAGCTGATCATCGTGAAGCATCAATCATGGCCGAAGCTATCTATGCACCTTTTTCCGTTCCAATTTTCTGCACGGATGTACGAACAGCTGAATTGATCAAATACTCCTCTAATGCATTTCTGGCCACTAAAATCAGTTTCATAAATGAGATATCAACAATCTGCGACAAGCTAGGTGCTAACATTGAAGACGTAGCTATGGGAATGGGAATGGACAAGAGAATTGGGGAACAATTTCTTAAAGCAGGGATCGGCTATGGTGGGTCGTGTTTTCCTAAGGATACACAGGCATTAGTCCAGATGGCAGACCAGTTAAATGAAGACTTTCATTTATTGAAGTCAGTCATTCAAGTCAACCAAAAGCAACGAGGTGTTCTAGTTGAAAAAGCGGTTGAAAGATTTGGCAGCTTAAAAGGTAAACGAGTTGCCGTTTTGGGGCTTTCATTCAAGCCCGACACAGATGATCTACGCGAATCTCCTGCACTGACAATTATCGATAAGTTGTTGGCAGAAGAGGCTGACGTAGTTGCCTTTGACCCTGCTGCTCAGTACCATACAATAAACACTTTGAAAATTCCACGTGCTGAGACCATCGAAACCGCTCTTAAGGAAGCTGACTTAGCAATGATCGTTACTGAATGGAAAGAGTTTGTAAACCTTCCCCTATCCACATTCAAAAGGTGGATGAAATCTCCTGTTATATTTGATGGACGTAATTGTTATCCAATCACAAATGCTAGAAATGAAGGAATTGAGTATCACTCTATTGGACGTGCTTCCACTTTCTCTACACCAATGAATAATAAAGATTTTGCCATTAAAGAGTAGTAGATAAAAAATAAGTTCTCAAGGAAGCAGAACTTATTTTTTTATTATCAGTTTACATAATAATATTATAATCAATTATATTCCTAATATCTCCTCAATAATTTTCTTTCAA
>NZ_JRNX01000289.1 GCF_000786645.1 Halobacillus sp. BBL2006 | reverse complement strand
ACCCCTACACGGTCTCCCCAGGCTTCAAGCTGGTCAATTGCACCCGCACGGAATGTGTCTCCTGCTGCTAACGTGACCTTTTTGCCTTCAGCCTTTAAACGGTGAGCAAGCTTTCCGATTGTCGTCGTTTTTCCTACACCATTTACACCAACAAAGAGATAAATGGTCAAACCATCTGGATTTTCATTCAATCCTTCTACATCCCCTGCTTGATCATCACCATAGTAGATTTCAACAAGCTTTTCAGAAATGACTTCTTTTACTTGCCTCGTATCTTTGATATTTCTCCGTTTAACTTCCATCTCTAGTTCATCAATCATTTCCATGACTGTGTTAACACCCACGTCCGCTGATATCAGTACCTCCTCAAGTTCTTCGAAAAAGTCTTCATCAACGGTACGGTAGCGTGCTACCAGATCATTGATCTTACTAGAAAAAGAATTCCTGGTCTTGGCTAAGCCTCGCTTAAATTTAGATGCGATGGAATCGACTTCTTCCTCCTCTTCCTCTGGAGGTTCTTCTGTCTCCTCTGCGAAAGACTCTTCTTGTTCGGGTTCTTCGTAGAGATCTTCGTCTTGATCTTGCGGTGGAAATTCAGTTTCACCCTCTAAAAATGTCTCATCAAAAGAAGATTCTTCCTGGACTTCCTGCTCGTCCGGGGCTTGTTCCTCTGAGGACTCTTCCTCATCCATCAGTTCCTTTTCTTCTTTGTTCTCTTCATTACCTTCAATGTCTTTGACAAATTTCTCTTTCAATTTCTTAAAAAAGCTCATCTACTCTTCCTTTCTACGCTTCAAGTAATTCAGGAGTTTCTTCCAATCGGACAGAAACGAGTTTCGATACTCCAGATTCTTGCATGGTTACTCCATAAAGAACGTCCGACTCTTCCATCGTGCCTTTACGGTGTGTAATGACAATAAATTGTGTTTTGGCACTAAATTCTTTTAGGAAGCGGGCAAACCGGTCCACGTTTGCTTCATCCAGCGCTGCTTCCACTTCATCAAGCACACAGAAAGGTACAGGTCTTACTCTTAAGATAGAAAACAGCAGAGCAATTGCTGTGAGTGCTCGTTCTCCACCTGATAGCAGACTTAAGTTTTGCAGTTTTTTCCCGGGGGGCTGTGCAACGATATCAACCCCTGTTTCCAACATATTTCCTGGATCAGTCAATTGAAGGTCTGCTCGTCCTCCACCAAAAAGATCTCGGAAAACTTCGCCGAATTCGTCACGAATCTTTGTGAATGTATCTGTGAAACGCCGGTCCATTTCCCCATCCATTTCATTAATGACTGTATGCAGCGTTTGTTTAGCTTCTAGAAGGTCATCCTGCTGCCCCTTCAAGAAGTCATACCTTTCAACAATCCGGTCATATTCATCAATGGCACCAAGGTTCACCGTCCCCAGCTCCTCAATGGAGCGCTTAATCAATTTCACCTGGGTAGATGCCCTGTCTATGTCTTCTACAGGAGAGAATTCACTTTTGGCGCGTTCAAATGTAGTGACATATTCCTCCTGGAGATAGTTCAACATATTTTCCAGCTCAACGTCGAGGCGGTTCGCTTTGACCTCTTTCTGTTGAATGTCCTGAATGAAGTTTTGATAGTGTCTTTTCTGTTCTTTTAAAATACGTTCTGCTTCCTGAATTTCCTGCCCATATTGGTTCCGTTCTTTTCTTCTGTCTTGAATGAGAGCAGAGGTTGTCTCTTTCCTCTGTTTTGTCTCATCTATCGCATCTGCGAGTTGTTCTTCCGTCTGATTTGAATCTACTACTTCGATTAACTGTTGATAGGCTCTTCGGTTTTCTTCTAAGTTTTTATTAACTTCAGCCAATTCTTCTTTGTACCGGTCTGCTTTTTCCTGCTGATTTTTGACAGCAGAATCCTGTTCAGCCAGCTGAATTTGTAATTCCTGCTTACGGTTTTGCAACTTCTCCGCATCCACTTTTTGGCGATCCTTAGCCTCTGTCAATTCCGAAATTTGTGTCTGAATGGATTCCAATTCGCTGGATAGACGGGAAAGGTCAACATCCAGCTGTTGCAATTGTTGTCCAGCCTGATTTCGATCTTGATCATATTGGGCTTGGTCTTGGTCAAACAGCTGCAGCTGATCATTCAAATGATTCATTTTCAATTGAAACTCTCGGATATCCGATTGTTTTTCATATTCTTGATTCTTCAACAAAGTTAGTTCCTGATCCAGCTTTTGTTCAGATTGCTGATGTTCAGAAATCTTTAATTTAAGGTCGTGAACTTTTTTCTCAACATCTTTTGTTTTCTTATCAAACTCTTCAATTTTACTACCTAACTCCTGCAGTTCTTTTTCTCTGGTGAAAAGAGACTGATTCGATTTCTTCTGTCCTCCGCCAGACATCGACCCTCCAGGGTTCACAACATCACCGTCTAAAGTCACAATACGATACTTACGGTTTAAAAATCGGGCGATTGCATTCGCATCTTCCAACGTTTCAGCTATCACTATATGCCCTAACAAGTGTTGAATCGCCTTTTGATAAGCTTGGTCAAATTGAACTAAATCAACCGCTACACCCACAAAACCTTTTTGCTCTGGTAACGTTGAAGCTGCCTGACCAAAAATTGACCGTGGCTGGATGGCGGTTAGTGGTAAGAAAGTAGCTCGCCCTTTATGATTTGTTTTCAACCAATGAATGGCTTGCCGGCCCGTTTTCTCATCCTGCACGACGATATGTTGAGCCTGAGCACCTAACGCCGTCTCGATAGCTGTAATTAAATTCGAAGGAATATCGATCAACTCAAGTACAGCTCCTTCAATCCCTTGAATTTGCCCACGTTGTCTCGCCTTCAGAACTTCACGAACTCCCTGAAAATAACCAGAAAAATCTTCTTTCATGTCTTCGAGCATTTCTTTCTTAGATCGCATTTTTTCTAAGTACTGGTATCCTTTGTATAGCTTTTCCTGCCATTCTTGGTATGCTTCTTGATTGTTCTTTAAATTTCTTTGAAGTTCTTTTAGTTCTTCTTCTTTTTGAATTTTCTCCGATGAAAGAGAATGCAACTCTTCTTTCATTTTGGCAAGAGTTTGTTCGAGGTGTTGGCGCTCCTGCCTTAGATCTTTGAATTTATCTTCCTGATTGTCCTTTTTGTAACTAATTTGGGACAATTGCTTATCGAGTAACTGCTTCTCATTTCTTTTTGCTGCTTGTTCATTTAACAGGTCGATATAATCACTTTTCAAATCCTCGATTTGATCTTCTATCATTTGGATATCTTTACTCAGGGCCTCATTGGTCTGATTTAACTCTTGTCTCGTATGTTTTCTTTGTTGTTTCGTGTCAGTGAGTTTATCAGATTCCTCTTTGGCAACCCTTTTAAGTTGCTCCATCTTGTCAGTTAATTCCTGATAATCTTGTTCGATTTTAAATTTGTTTTCTTCATAGTGCTTATGACGCTCTTTCATAAGCTCTTTTTTACCTTCTAAATTCTCTAATTCTCTTGTTAAGACCAACAATGTCTCCTGCAGATCTTCAATCGATTCATCAAGCGCCTGCATATCATCGCGCTGTTTTTCTACAGAGGACTCTTTTGTTTCTATTTTTGTATGAAGTT
>NZ_JRNX01000288.1 GCF_000786645.1 Halobacillus sp. BBL2006 | reverse complement strand
AGAAAAAACCAAAAACGAGAGAGACATCACGAATGAACGATTAGAGAAAAGAAATCATCTCGAAAAAGTACAGCAGCATTCCCAGTCTTTAGAGCGGTTATGGAAAGAATTGAAAAAGCTGAATCGGATGAGAAGCGATTATCAAGCATTTACAAAAGAATTTCGAGACGTGAAAGCGAGTCAAGCGCAGGCGAAGAAAGCCTATGAAGATGCTCTAGAAGAAATTCGGAGTCATCACGCTTATACATTGTCCCTTAGTTTGTCACAGGGAAGTGCTTGTCCTGTGTGTGGTTCACCGAACCATCCCCAGCCTGCTCAAAAGCCAGCGCACATCCTGGATGAGAGTGAATTGGAACGGTTGAAAGCAGCATATCAGACAGAAGACCAGGCTTTTCAACGCGTGCAAGAGAAAGCTGTTCAAGTGAAATCAGAAGGGGAGACTCAACGGCAATTAACGGAAGCTCTTTATGAAGATTTGCGAAATCTTGTAAAGGTTATGGAAGAAACTGCTATCAAAGAAGCATATACTCAAGTAAATGAAGAAATTTCAACACTGAAGAATCGTATTTCAGCGCTTGATCAGGAAGCAGAAATTATCCAAACCTCTGTAAATAAAATGCAAGCCATTGAATCAAAACTTGAATCCCTTTTACAAGAGTCTGAAAAAGCTAAGCAGGTCTACTACGAAAAACAACAAGAACAAACCCGTCTGGAAACGAAAGAACAATCGTTTCGCGAAAACTATTCCTTTTCCACTACAGATTCAGACGAATTGAATAATTTAGTAAAAAAAGCTGAAAATGAATTCGTGAAAGAAGCGGAGTATTGGGAACAAATCCAAAATCAGTATTCAAAAGTGAGAGATGAGTATCATAGTTCTAAAGTCACAGAAGAAGAAGCTGAGAAGTATAAAAAACACGTAGAAAGCGCGGCACGACAGCAAAAAGAAAAATTTAAACAAACGTTTGATCAATTTAAGTTTTCTTCAGAAAAAGCTTACCGTGATGCTCTTCTACCTGATCAGGTTATTAATGATAAACAGCTGGAAATTGATCAGTACAATCAAAAGAAAGCCATAGTAACTGAACGCATGGCTTACCTGCAGGAAAAATTAAAAGACAAAGAGAGACCGGATTTAGTGGGGCTCCAAAGTAAGTGGGAAGAATTCAAACTATTGTTAAAAGAGCAGCAACAAAAAGTTAATGAATTGCATTTGTCAGTTAAGCAGAACAAAGAAGTATACGCTTCTCTTGTCCATTTGGTACAAGAACAGGGGGAACTAGCTAAACAATATTATGACATTGCCGAATTAGCTCAACTTGCTAAAGGAGATAATCATTTACGTTTGTCTCTTGAACGTTATGTCTTAGCTGCATTTTTGGACGAAATCCTCGTCCAGGCAAATATTCGCCTTGATCAAATGACTGACCACCGCTATCAGCTTGTACGCAGTGATGAAGTGGCTAAGCGAGGGGCGCAAAGCGGGCTTGATCTGGAAGTTCTCGACCACCATACAGGTCAACAGCGTTCTGTAAGGACTTTATCAGGAGGAGAAGGATTTAAAGCTTCCTTAAGTCTGGCTCTCGGGATGGCAGATGTTGTCCAGTCTCACGCAGGGGGCGTACAGTTAGATACCTTATTTATCGATGAAGGTTTCGGTACTTTGGATGAGATCTCCCTGGAACAGGCAATCGAGTGCTTACGCGGACTTCAGGATGGCAACCGGATGTTAGGGATCATCTCTCACGTTCCACAACTGAAAGAGGAAATCCCTGCTAAATTGCAAATTGAAACAGGGCAGGACGGATCTCGAGTCAAGTTTGTATTTCAATAACACTGAGGGGGAACCGATGTGTCTACACCCTTTTCAATGGAATGGATCATTATTACAGAAGGAAAAGAAAATAGGGTGAACGAAGATGATAACCTCTTTGAACTTAGATATGAGGGGTATAAACTGTTTCCTTTGAATGAGCTGTTGGAATTAAGGAAATATCCCTTCTCAAAACAAACTGGCTACGCTGTGATTGAAGAGTTGGTCTTAAAGGAGCAGTCAACACTTTGTAAATACCGATTGATTTCTTTGCATACCGTCAATTAATGATGCCTGATTCTTTTTCCATTGTCAGTTTCTGCGCTTGCCCGGGAAATATATGAAGTCATTTCTCGATTATTATTTCTTTTTTATATT
>NZ_JRNX01000287.1 GCF_000786645.1 Halobacillus sp. BBL2006 | reverse complement strand
TTTATTCTCTTTTTTCTATTGACTCAAGGAATCTCCATTTCATCTTGCATATTCTTACAATGATTGACACTAAGGACCTGTTTCCCTAAACTTAAATTGATATCATAAAGATTAGCATTAATGCAAGGGAGAGAACATCTATGAGCTCTGTTCAAAATCAAAACATGAAAGCTTCCTTGAATGAACGTGAAGGGTTTCAAGTGTGGTGGCGTCTTTTACGTCCCCATACACTCACAGCAGCATTCGTACCTGTCTTCATCGGAACGATGCTAGCCGCGATCGAACAATCCATTAACTTCTGGTTATTTTTAGCTATGTTATTGGCTTCCATTCTCATTCAAGCTGCAACAAATATGTTCAACGAATACTACGATTATGTGCGTGGACTCGATACGGAAAACTCGGTAGGTATCGGCGGAACGATTGTACGGGATGGAATCAATCCACGAGTGGTATTATCTATGGCGATAAGTTTCTTTGCCGCAGCCGGGGTATTAGGTGTTTATATTTGTATTTCATCCAGCTGGTGGGTGGCATTAGTCGGTCTCGTCTCCATGTTATTCGGTTATTTATACACCGGTGGACCCTATCCCATTGCCTATACACCGCTCGGTGAACTGACCGCAGGCTTCTTTATGGGTACAATTATTGTTGGAATCAGCTACTTTATCCAGACCCTGACGCTATCATTTGAAGTTGTCCTGATTTCCATTCCCGTCGCCATCTTCATAGGTGCCATTCTGTTAGCCAACAACATTCGGGATCGTGTTGGAGACGCTGAAAATGGCAGAAAAACACTTGCCATCCTTTTCGGTCACGAAGGATCTATCCGTTTCCTAAGTGCGCTGTTCATAGGTGCTTATGCTCTAACAATCGCATTTATTTTATTCGGCATTTTACCTTATTGGTCCATTATTACCCTTCTCAGTTTAAGAAAAGGGATACAAGCGATTCAAGGATTTAAAGGAAAGTCACAACCACTCGAAATGCTTCCAGCTATGAAAGCTACAGCGCAAACCAATACAATCTATGGCATGCTTTTAGGAATTTCTTTATTATTGCAACTTTATATTCCACTCGGATAACACACAAGAAGGATGGTTTCGTACCATCCTTCTTTTCTCTAGGTTTGATTCAATCGATTGTGGGAAATATTACTTTAAAGGACGGGGTTCAAATGGAAGATATGACAAAAAACACGTTAATGGAAGTATTAGGCATGGAAGTAGAAAAAGCAGAACCAAATTGTGTACAGATTCGTATGCCCGTCGATAAGCGCACTCACCAACCGATGGGATTTTTACATGGTGGAGCAAGCGTAGCATTAGCAGAAAGTGCGGCCAGTATTGGCGCTTTTCTCAATATTGATCGGGAAAGATACCAAATCTTCGGCATCGAAATAAATGCGAACCACATTAAAAGTATTCGCGCAGGGTTCGTCACTGGCACTGCAACGCCTGTGCATATTGGGAGAAATACAATGGTTTGGGAGATCAAAATAATGAACTCTTCAAATGAATTGATTTCAACTTCCAGATGTACCATTGGTGTCGTCCCATTGAAAAAATCTTAATTTTTTTATACACCATAGCTGATCAGGAAGGAGAATAGATGTATGTTGACACAAAAGCAAAAAGAAACGTTCAAAAAACGGTTACTGGAAATGAAAGAAGAAGCTGAACAGAATTTAGAAGAATACCGAAACGATCAAGCGAAAGAGGATTATCCAAATGATGAAACAGGCGAGATTAGCAGCGTAGCCGATCACCCTGGCAATCTAGGAACGGACCAATTCGAAAGGGAAAAAGATATGACCTTTTACGAACAGGCTCGCGAGAAACTAATGGAGGTTAATGACGCGTTAAAACGCATGGAAGAAGACCGATACGGGTTAAGTGAAAAATCAGGAGAACCGATTCCTGTAGAACGGCTAGAGGCTATGCCTACCGCCCGCTACCGTGTGGATGAAATTGAAAATCAGCAAGATTGACCATGAAAAATGAGCTTCCCTGATTGCCGGGAAGCTCATTTTTCTATCTTCTATTAGGCAGCCGAGGATGAGCGAATTCCTTTCTGCTCCAACCACGGTTTCATTTTGATAAATAATGGGACGAACAAGGCTCCAATGACAATGCCTTTAATGGCATTGAAAGGTAGAATTCCAGCCATGATGGTCACCCATTTGACATTTGTACTCATTGTTTCCCAGCCCATGAACCAGCTGTAAGCAGGAAGAATGAAATAGAAATTTAGAACACTCATTCCAATGGCCATGATTACAGAACTTGTTACTAAACCTGAGACGAGAGATTTCGTAGATTTGAATTTGTGATAAATCATAGCTACAGGGACAACAAACAAAGTACCTGCCGCAAAGTTTGCGACTACTCCAACAGGATCAGCAGCTCCTGTATAGATGAGGTATAATGTATTTTTCAACCCTTCTACCACAACTCCAGCAATTGGGGTGAATAAAATGGCTGCAATTAAAGCGGGAACTTCACTGAAGTCAACTTTCAAATATTGTGGAAGCATTGGCAATGGGAAATTGAGAAACATTAAAACCATCGAAATACTTCCTAGTAAAGCTAGAATAATTAATTTTAGTAATTTGGATGACTGACCTGTTTGTGGGTTCATCATCGATCTCCTCCTTCATCTTTTTCATCGATTCACATCCCAGATGAAGGTGAACGTTTTCCTTTTTGCAAAATAAAAAACCTTAAAGCGTAAAAAAGGGGCTTTAAGGTTGAGATTAAATCGCGCATAAGAAACAGAAGGTAGTATTTGCACCCACCTGCCTCGCTCGACATCTTCTCCCATCCAGACTGTAACTGTCGGTCCCGGATTCTCACCAGGTCCACCGCTCGGTCGAAACCTCACGGGTCACGGACTAAGAGTGCACAAACACTCATCACCGTCGGTCGGGAATTTCACCCTGCCCCGAAGATGGAATCGATATAGAATTGTAATTATATTGTATATAAAAAGTCCTAGGTTCGCAATACATTTGTTTCTTGGAATAAAACAAAAGCACCCGTAGGCGCTTTTTAGTCATTCACTGTATTCAATAGGATTTTCAGTGTAGCTGAAATTGTACTTTCATCCACCAGACCGTCTTCACTCATTTGGACAGCGTCTAAATGAGTAGTGAAGTGATCCTCATAAGGATGATAAGGAATCTGACCGGTGTTCAGCTTTCCTTTCAAGGATAGAATGCTTTGATGCAGGATTTCTCTGTCCATATCGCACCTCTTTCTAAAAAGTCTCTTCTTCTATCCTATCCACTATCATCCATTTTTAGCCCAATTTCATAAAAAGTTATTCAACTATAGTGCAGAATTCTGTAAGACCCGATTTCGAGATACTTTCGGTTCCGTTGCTAAATACGGATTAGGATTGTTTGGGAAACAACTCGTCCAGCTCCCACGCCCAGACACTCGCGTCATAAGCAGAAAATCA
>NZ_JRNX01000286.1 GCF_000786645.1 Halobacillus sp. BBL2006 | reverse complement strand
TGGAACGATCAGTCCGATCAAAACCGCTTCCAAGGCTGTGAGAAAATTCGGTACGGTTCAACTGACTGGTGTTTATGGGACAGAAGCAAATGGTTTTCCATTAGGAGACTTCTTCACGCGTAACGTTTCCTTGCAAATGGGCCAAGCTCCTGTCATTCACCTTATGCCGGAACTCTATGACATGATCGAAAATAAAGAATTCGATCCGACTGATATCATTACCCATAGCATGAGTCTTGATGATGCTTCTAAAGCCTACGACATTTTTGATAAAAAAGAAGACGGGAACATCAAGGTGATTTTAAAACCATAATAAAGAAAAGCCTCGTCCATTTGGATGAGGCTTTTTTTCAGGTTAATCTCTATGAAACTTTGTAACACCGGTGTCACATATGTAAAAAAATCAGACGATCTCAAAACCTGTCAACCTTGAAATATTGGTAATATTTATTAATAAATGAAAATTTCACTTCCACTATTCTAGTATTCCTACTTTTCTAAATCTCATAAAAAATATAGAAGTGGCGCACTCATTTGCCTTTTACTTGCCTATTACCTCTTTTCCTCTCCTCTTACACTTCCAGAATCATCCTCAAATATTACGAAAACCCAATGGTAGGATGAAGTTGTTGAAAAAAACAAACTTTTTCAAGGAGGAGTTTTCATGAAAGGCAAATCACTATTCGTAACAGGAGCGCTTGCTTTATCATTACTAGCAGCGCCGGCTACTTCTTTAGCATCAACAGGGGACAGCCAATCCTTTAAAGTAGAACAAAAGAACGTTCAAATAGATAGCGTACTAGATTGGGTTGCAGATAATGAAGAAGCATTGAAAAGCCAAAACTTCCAGCAAGTAGACATTCAATCTCTTCTAGAGCAGTTCCAAGTTCAACCGGCAAAACCTCAGCCAAAACCTGCGCCTTCTGAACAACAGCAGCAAGAGCAGCCGAAACAGGAACAGCCAGCTCCAAAGGTAGAACAACCTAAACAAGAGCAGCCAGCAGAAGCAAAAGAACAACCTGCTCCTGAAGCACAACCAACTCAAGAGGAAGCAGCACCTAAAGAGGAAAACACCCAGGATGTAAGTTCAGAAGTATCTGCCTTTGAAAAGAAAGTCGTTGAATTGACGAACGAAGAACGCGCGAAGCAAGGTCTTCAGCCGCTAGAACTAGATACAGAGCTTAGTGCCGTTGCTAAAGACAAGTCACTAGACATGCAGAATAAAGGATATTTCTCTCACAATAGCCCGACGTATGGATCTCCATTCGATATGATGAAGCAGTACGGCATTGATTACCGCACAGCTGGTGAAAACATCGCAATGGGACAAACATCTCCTGAGCAAGTCGTTGAAGGCTGGATGAACAGTGAAGGTCACCGTAAAAATATCATGAACCCGAACTTCACTCACATCGGTGTTGGACATGCAGAGAATGGAAACTACTGGACTCAAATGTTCATCGGAAAATAAAAGTTTATAAAATGAGGAGCCCCACCGGTCACACGGTGGGGTTTTTTATGAGGAACTTTATGAATACCACTTATGCCACATATGATCCTTTCTTCCTCTAACATAGCAATCGATTCGGTCTTGTCCCCCGGAAACGGCACCTGGTGAGGGGCGTACCCCGCCCTCTGGAGCACCAAAATCTTCCCAATTGCTCCACCGTGAACCGTCCCACCATTTATGCCACATCTGGTTGTTCCCCGCGCACACAAAAGTATCGATCGGATTCCTAGCCGAGGATGAGGTTGCAGGTGCGCCGTCAAAACCTCCTCGAAGGGAACCAAGACTCTCCCAGTTGCTCCAGCGGTTTCCGTTCCACCACTTGTGACAAATTCGTCCCTCTTAAAAAAGTATCGGAACGATTCTATCCCCAGGACTCCGCACCCGGCCAACATCTCACAACATCGCGATGAGCACCAATGGTTTCACATCGTTTCCAGTTCGCCC
>NZ_JRNX01000285.1 GCF_000786645.1 Halobacillus sp. BBL2006 | reverse complement strand
GTTGATGAACAAGTAAAAAAAAGAAACTTCCCTGTGTAGGACGTTTTCCGAACATCATCGATAATAAAAAGAAAATCTTAAGCAGCTATGACGTTTGTGGTAGGCATTTAAAAGTGTGAAATCTCTTTCGGAATACCGAAAAAAGAGCCGGGACTTAGGAGTCGCGGCTCTTTTCCTTGGCTAATTTTCTTAGTTTCTTGACAAATGAAGTTTCCGGTGTAACGAATAATGTCTGTTGATGATCATAAATAACATAGCCAGGTTTTGCACCGGAAGGTTTCTTCACGTGTTTGATTTGGGTGTAATCGACAGGTACCGTAGAGGACTTGCTTGATTTACTGAAATTTGCTGCCAGCTGAGCAGCTTCGAAAAGTGTGTCTTCTGTTGGGTTTTCATCTCTTATGACCACGTGCGAACCGGGAATATCTTTGGCATGCAGCCAAATATCAGACTTATTAGCTATCCGGTTTGTCAAATACTCGTTTTGCTTGTTGTTACGACCAACATAAATTTGAGTTCCATCACTGGATATGAAGCTTTCAGGAGCAGGTTTTGCTGGTTTATTTTTCTTTTTACCTGCAGAGGGTTTCTTCTTCATGTATCCTTGTTCCCGAAGCTCTTCTCTGATTTCTTCAATATCCTGCTCTCGGGCAGATTCAACCTGCTGAATCAGCCTTTCAAAATATTGAATTTCATCCTCAGCTTTCTTGATTTCCTGTTGAACAACTTGTTTTGATTTTTTTAATTTTTGATAAGTCTGGAAGTAGTTCTGAGCGTTTTCACTTGGTGATTTATTCGGGTTTAATTCAATCGTTCTTTCAGCCTGATCAGGATCGTAATAATCAACCACTGTAACTTGCGCATCACCGTTTTTGACCATATGCATGTGCGCTGTTAACAGTTCGCCAAGACGCTGATACTCTTCCGCTGATTCTGATTTTTTCAACGTGTGATGGTGTTTCTTAATCTTCCGTACATTCTTATCCCGTTCATTTTTCAAAAAGCGGTAAAGGTCTCCTGCTTGCTGTTTGACACGATCGCGTTCTGCTTTCCCAGAGTAATAGGCATCCAGCATCTCACTAATGCTCGTAAACTGTTCCGTGTCCTCAGAAAAAGTGTGAAGGGGCAGTACATAAAACTGTTCACGCTCACCAAGGTTTACCTGGGGCTCATAGTCATGATTTACAACCCGTTCTCTGACCTGAGCGTAAGCTTCTTTATAAGCATCGGGGCCTCCGAGTTTTGCTTGATAGGCAATTTCTTTGGTTATCATAGGGGAGAACCCCATTACGACACCAAGAATTTGTTTATCCATTTTGCCCGCATTAAAATCTAGTTTTCTTATCAGGTCATCTGGTTCAAGGTCCAGGGGACTGATTTTCCCTTGTTCAGGTGGCAGTTTGTAGGGTTGACCAGGCATGATCGTCCTGTGTCGATTCTGCGAAGGGGGCAAATGCTTAATGCTATCAAGGATGTGTCCTTGATTTTCATCAATTAAGAGAATGTTCGAATGTTTTCCCATCACTTCGATGATCAACGTTTTAACAGTCTCATCCCCGATTTCGTTCCGGGTACGCACGCGGAACTTCACAATTCGTTCCATGTCCTCTTGTTCAATGTTTTCAACAAACCCGCCTACGAGGTGCTTACGGAGAAGCATACATAACATAGGTGGTTCTTTAGGGTTCGAATACTGATCTTCCGTCAAATGAAACCGTGCATAACTTGAATGGGCAGATAGTAATAATGTGTGATTTTTTCTTTGAGCTCGTACTGTAAAAATAAGCTCTGTATCTGTTGGTTGATAAATTTTCATAATTCTTCCGGACTGTATTTTCTCGTTCAATTCGTTCGTAATTGCCCGGGTAACAATTCCGTCAAAAGACATAGCCTTCACCTCTCTAAGATTTCAGTATAGCACGATTTTCTTCTGAATCTCTAAATATATGAATGAAAATGGTCAATGATTCGCATTGGGTTTGCTTCCTTTGATAAAATTAAGATAGTAAAATCTATTATGTAGTTGGATGTGATTACACATGGTAAAAAGTATGACAGGTTACGGTAAAAAAAGCATCGAAGTTGGAGATACACGCCTGCACGTAGAAATCCGCTCAGTGAATCACCGGTTTTTGGACATCTCCGCGAAGTTACCGAGGAATCTCTTGTTCATCGAAGAAAACTTAAAACGAAAAATACGCGAGCTTCTCTCCAGGGGAAGGATCGATTTATTTATAACGGTTAATGGTCAGGGAATCTTTGAGAAAAAGGTTGATGTTGACTGGCCAATTTTAGATCAATATATGAAAAAACTGAATGAAATTAAGGGTCGATACGAGTTGACTGGAGATATATCTATTGATATGGTAACCAAGTTAGAGGATGTGTTTTCGGTACAAGAAGTCGAAGAGAATTCGAATGAGTTGCAAGAAGCATTAGTTAACTCTGTCGAAGACTCATTGAATCGTTTGATTGTCATGAGAGCTGCGGAAGGCAAGCGATTAGAAAGTGACCTCATAGAGAGAATTACAAAAATAAGTGACATTCTGGAGAAATTAGAAGAACGTAGACCTTATGTTGTAGAAGAATATAGGGAAAGGATTCGTCTGCGAATTGAGGAACATATAAAGGAAGAAATCAGTCCGGATCAGACGAGGATTCTGCAAGAGGTGGGCCTGCTGGCTGAAAAAGGAGATGTCACGGAAGAATTCACTCGCTTACATTCCCACTTATCCCAGTTTACTCAGATTTTGAAACTGGATGAACCAATCGGACGAAGACTTGATTTTATTGTCCAGGAAATGCACCGAGAAGTGAATACGATCGGCTCTAAGTCTAATGATGCGAAAGTGACGGAATGGGTCATTGATTTAAAGAGTGAAATCGAGAAAATGAAAGAACAAGTTCAAAATGTCGAATAACAATTGTGTTTACCGCTAGTTTTTTCATATAATAGAGATAGTCATTATACTGGTTGGCATGAAGAAGGAGGAGACAGCTTTGAGTTTAAAGTTAATTAATATCGGCTTTGGTAACGTTGTTTCAGCAAACCGAATCATTTCGATCGTTTCTCCGGAGTCCGCTCCGATCAAACGTATCATTACTGTTGCACGTGACAATAATAAATTAGTAGATGCTACATACGGACGTCGTACCCGTGCGGTGATCGTGACGGACAGTGACCATGTTGTTCTGTCAGCTGTTCAACCAGAAACAGTCGGCCAACGTGTGATCAACAACGACGAGATTTCAGACGAAAACTAGGAGGACCTTTGTTGTGATAGATGAGAAAGGAATTTTATTTATTCTTTCCGGACCTTCGGGTGTTGGGAAAGGAACGGTGCGCAAGGCGCTTTTTGACCAATCAAC
>NZ_JRNX01000284.1 GCF_000786645.1 Halobacillus sp. BBL2006 | reverse complement strand
AAAATATGACCTGGTTTATTAAAATCGGCAGCTGTTGATTCAGGATTCAACATTTCACGAATCGTGAGTGCACGTTCATCTGCGGATATCCCTGTTGTTGTATCCTTATGATCGACGCTGACGGTAAAAGCTGTTTTATTCGGATCCGTATTATCATCCACCATTGGTAAAAGCTCCAGATCGCGAGCCAGAGGATCTGTAATCGGAGCGCAAACGAGTCCTCTACCATACTTGATCATAAAGTTGATCATCTCAGAAGTTGCATATTCAGCGATACCGACAAGGTCTCCTTCGTTTTCCCGATCCTCATCATCACAGACGATGACTAATTTTCCTTGTTTTAGTTCTTCAATCGCTTTTTCTATTGAATCAAACATCATTTCACCTTCTCTTATGCAAAACCATTATCAGCAAGCATTTGCTTCGAAATCGCTGATTCAGGTTTTTCAGATTGTTGGCCGCTTAAAAAATGGGCGACGTATTTACCGATCATGTCGCATTCGATATTAACTGCATCCCCAGGTTCTTTCTTACCTAATACGGTGTGTTCCATCGTATGAGGGATTAAGGAAATCGTCACATGATGGTCTTTCACCCCGAAAACAGTCAAGGATGTGCCGTCTACAGCAATCGAGCCTTTATAGACAAAGTAATGGATAAGATCTTCCGGCAGCTCAATATCATAATAAACGGCATTCGATTCCGGTCGCTTTGAAACGATCTTGCCTGTCCCGTCGATATGGCCGGAAACTAGATGACCTCCAAAGCGTCCACCTGCAGCCATCGCTCGTTCCAGATTAACTGGACTGCCTTGTTGTAAGTCCTGCAGTGTTGTTGCCCTGTACGTTTCTGGCATCACATCGAAAGCGACTGTGCTTTCAGTGAAGGCGGTCACCGTCAAACAGACCCCATTGATTGAGATGCTGTCTCCTAAACGGACATCTCCCAAAATGTCTTTCGCTGTAATGGTTATTTCTAAGGCTTCGGTTTTACTTTTTACTGATTTTAAAGTTCCTATTTCCTCGATGATACCTGTAAACAAGGTTACTCCTCCCTTTTTACAGAGATGATCTTGATGTCATCCCCGACTTGTTCCGTTGATAGAATCTTAAATGCTTCTACTTGTTTGAGTTGACTGACGCCCTTCCCTCCCACAGGAGTTAAAGCGTCCTTGCCACCAATTAGCTTCGGTGCGACATACGTTACGGTTTCATTTACTTTTCCAGCACGTACAAACGCGTCAGCAATCGTCCCTCCACCTTCAACGAGGACGGAGGTAACCTTTTGCTCGCCGAGGTAAGACACTAATTCTTCAATTCTAACTTTCTCATCTTTCATCGGAATGATTTCTACATGGGGATATGATTTAAAAGCATCGATATCGGCCTGAGTTACATCTTTTCCTACAAATATCCAAGTCGGGGCTTCTTGATTTTGTATTAATTGAGCAGAAGGAGGGATCCTTAACCGCGTATCAAGAACGATTCGAATTGGATGAGAACCTTGGCCATCTATCCTTGTTGTAAGCTTAGGATTATCTACAAGAACTGTGTTGATTCCAACTAAAATGGCATCTGATTGATGACGGTAGTGATGACCATCTTTTCGTGCTTCTTCCCCTGTAATCCATTGGCTCTCTCCTGTGGAGGTAGCAATCTTTCCGTCGAGACTCATGGCCGATTTCAAACGGATATAAGGTTCTTTTTTCTGTATAAAATGGAAAAATGATCGATTCAAAGCGTCAGCTTCCTCTTTCTTGACCTGCGTTCGTACTTCGATTCCTGCCCGTTCCATCATTTCAATTCCGCGTCCTGAAACTTTCGGGTTCGGATCATCAGAGGCAATAATT
>NZ_JRNX01000283.1 GCF_000786645.1 Halobacillus sp. BBL2006 | reverse complement strand
CCGATTGCAGGAAGAAAATTTGCAAGCACGCATGTTGCTTCAAGTACACGATGAACTTATACTAGAAGCGCCAGAGGAAGAAATCGAAAAATTAAAAGATGTTGTAGCATCAGTCATGGAACAAACCGTCGAATTAAGTGTTCCGTTAGAGGTGGATTATTCGTATGGTCCAACTTGGTATGATGCTAAGTAAGTGAGGGGAATGACACCATGCCGGAACTGCCAGAAGTAGAAACGGTCAGAAAGACATTAATAAACTTAGTATTGGATAAAACGATAGAACACGTATCTGTTTATTGGGGAAATATCATTAAGCAGCCAGGGGACCCAGAAGAATTTGCGAGGTTGTTAAAAGGCCAGTCCATTCATGATATTGATCGCAGAGGGAAATTCATGATCTTTTATTTGGATGACCTGGCTATGGTTTCCCACTTGAGAATGGAGGGCAAGTTCGGGGTGTATGACTCTTCTGTGGAAAAGCCGAAGCATACCCATGTCATCTTCCATTTTACAGATGGAACAGAACTCAGGTACAACGACGTACGTAAATTTGGTACCATGCATGTTTTTCAGAAGGGGGAAGAATGGCAAAACAAGCCTTTGAAACAACTTGGTCCCGACCCTTTTGATGAAGCATTCACGCTGGACTATTTTTACGAGAAGCTTCAAAAAACGTCCCGGAATATGAAGGCTGTCCTCCTCGACCAGACGATTGTTGCAGGTCTAGGCAATATCTATGTAGATGAAGCATTGTACCGGGCACGTGTCCATCCTGAACGTATAGCTAAAGACCTTACAGAAAAAGAAGCTGAGCGTGTGAGGGAATCCAGCATCGAAGTCATCCTTGAAGCCGTTGAACAAGGTGGAACGACGATTCGCTCTTACTTGAATAGTCAAGGTGAAATCGGAATGTTTCAACAGCGCTTGCGTGTGTATGGGAAGCAGGACTCTCCTTGCTCCGGCTGCGGTTCTCCAATCGTTAAGCTGAAAGTGAGTGGAAGAGGGACTCACATTTGCCCTGCGTGCCAGAAATAATCACCAAATAAGCTTGAGCCCATATACTAATCCACAGCTATTAAGCAGAGGTGGATGGTATGGGGATCATTACATTTACATTCTTGTTTGTCACCGCAGTAAGTATTGATAGTTTTGGCATTGGATGCGTGCTTGGTATGAAGCGTATCCGACTTGCCTTGAGCGGAGTTGTATTTATTGCTTTCTTATCGGGGCTTGGGTTCTTGCTTTCTTCTTATATGGGGCATTTGTTGCTTCCTTTTATATCTCCAGAATACGCGGATCGACTAGGGGCCATAGCCTTGATTGGTATAGGCATTTACTTCTTATGGCAGTATTTTAGAAAGCCAGAGTCCTCGAAGGGAGATCCCTGGCTGAAGCCGGCCCGTGTACTGAATGACCCTCAAACGGCGGATGTCGACCGCTCTGGAGGGATTCGGGGGAAAGAGGTCTGGCTGCTTGGAACAGCCCTATCTTTAGACACAATTGGTGCTGGAGTGAGTGGAGCATTCATTGGAGTATCCCCGTTCATTACTTCAGCATTGATCTTTCTTGCGACTTTCCTCATGCTCTTTATCGGGATCAAGGGCGGAGCTAAGTTTAGTGAGAAAGCAGAAAGTATTTCTATTTTGCCAGGAGTATTGCTTATTATCATCGGTATTATAAAGCTTGCGTAAAGGATGTGTAGAATGACAGTAGTCATCGGTTTGACAGGCAGTATTGCCAGTGGAAAAAGTACAGTATCTAACATGTTTACGAAATTGAACATTCCAGTTATTGATGCAGATCAAATCTCCCGGGAAGTTGTTGAACCAGGGAAACCTGCTTATGAACAAATCGTGGCAGCCTTTGGGGAGGGCATTTTGCAAGATGACAAAACCCTCGACCGAAAACAACTCGGTAAAGTCGTTTTTTCGGATGAAGGTAAAAGGAAACAACTGAACTCTATTGTGCATCCTCAAGTAAGAAAGGAAATGCTGAACCAGCGGGATCACTATATTTCTGAACATTATCCCGCGGTTGTTTTAGACATTCCTTTACTTTTTGAAAGTGAACTCACCCATTATGTAGACCAAATCCTGGTCGCTTATGTCTGTGAAGAAACTCAGTTAGATCGTTTGATGCAACGTGATCAGTCCTCCCGTGAGGATGCGCAGCAGCGTATTGAAGCACAAATTTCTGTTAAGAAAAAGGCGGAAATGGCAGACGCAGTCATAGACAATAACGGCACGGTTGAAGAAAGTTTTAGTCAATTAAAAGACATACTTCATAAATGGAACATCGTATACTAACACGTCAGGGCTTTTTAGGCTTTTGACGTGTTTTTTAATTTTTTATAAAAAGTTATGTACAAAACTGAAAAAGCGCTTACAATATGTTATACTATTCGTGAAAAAACGATTCATAAGTATATCACATATAGGGGGCTGGATCATGGGGAAAACAAAGATCGCCATTAATGGCTTGGGGAGAATAGGAAGAATGGTTTTTAGAAAAGCGGCTGTAGACGAATCGATAGATCTTGTAGCCGTTAATGCGAGCTATCCAGCAGAAACTATTGCACATATGTTGAAGTATGACAGCGTTCATGGTCGTTTTGAGGGAGAAATTAAAGCATCATCAGATGGGTTGCTTGTTAATGGCAAGAAAGTTAAATTATGCTCTACAAGAAACCCGCTGGAATTACCATGGAATGAATTAGAGATTGATATTGTCATTGAGGCTACAGGGAAATTCAGAACGAAAGAGGAAGCATCCTTACACATGGAAGCAGGGGCGAAGAAAGTGATTATTACCGCTCCTGGAAAACAGGTGGATGCTACAATTGTAATGGGAGTTAATGAAGAAACGTATGATCCAAGTGATCACCATGTCATCTCCAACGCTTCTTGTACGACGAACTGCTTAGCACCAGTCGTAAAGGTTCTTGAAGACGAGTTTGGAATTGAAAATGGTTTAATGACAACGGTCCATGCGTTTACGAATGATCAAAAGAATTTGGATAATCCACATAAAGATTTACGAAGAGCTCGCGGCTGTACGCAATCGATTATTCCGACATCCACGGGAGCAGCAAGAGCACTTGGAGAAGTCATCCCTAGTTTGAAAGGAAAGTTGAATGGGATGGCATTAAGAGTTCCTACGCCGAATGTTTCTTTAGTCGATCTCGTCGTTGATCTTAAAAAAGACGTCACGGCCGAAGAAATCAATGAGGCTTTTGCCAGAGTCGCCCGGCGGGAGATGAAAGGAATATTAGAGTTCAATGATGAACCGCTTGTATCCATTGATTACACGACTTCTCCTTCATCAGCTATCATAGATAGCCTTTCGACTCAGGTCATTGAAGATCGAAAGGTCAAAGTGCTGGCCTGGTACGATAATGAGTGGGGATATTCCTGCCGTGTCGTTGATTTGGCAAAGTATGTTGGTAACATAATGAAGCAGGAATCGACAGCTAGAGTCTCATAGGTGGAAATGTCACCCAATTGTATTCTATAATAGGAACCAACGTGCAAGATTTATATTGATTCAGTCTCTAAGGAAAAATATATCTTGCAAAATGGGGGTAAACCGTATATACTTCTTTTTGAACTTCTGAATTGCATAAGGTATCATGTCTACTCAAAGGGTTAGGACCTCTCAGGACTAACTTTCCCCCGTGGTAGCTCATGACTGTTATTTAGAAGACTAAGAAGTTAATGTACAAAGGGGGATCCTAGCAATGGATACAATGGGAAGACATGTAATAGCTGAACTATGGGATTGTAATGAAGGAAAATTGAACGATATGTCGTATATAGAACAAGTATTTGTCGATGCTGCACTTAAAGCAGGGGCGGAAGTAAGAGAGGTAGCCTTTCACAAATTCGCACCCCATGGTGTAAGCGGAGTCGTCATCATTTCTGAATCACACTTAACGATTCACAGTTTCCCTGAGCATGGGTATGCGAGTATCGATGTTTATACATGCGGAGATCGCATCGATCCGAATGTGGCTGCAGAATTTATTGTAGACGCTTTGGAAGCGGGGCGTAATGAGACGGTAGAAGTACCAAGAGGGATGGGACCTGTTGAAGTCCAACAGTCTCGTGCTTTATAATGATGAACTGAAATTAAAGCCACACAGTAGCCCTGTGTGGCTTTTTTGGCATTTCAAAAGAACGTGGCAGGCTAACTGCTTCATCGCTTGTCTTGGGCCTGCAGGATGTAGGTCAGTTCGCCGTTGGCACAGGACGTGCCGGGGGTAGCCGAACTTCTTTGATTGTGTCTCCCAGGGGGACTCCACATTTCATTTTTTCAGGATTTAGTTCCAGTTCGCAGCTCCTATCTACATAAGACAATCGCTGTTGTAGAGAAAGATCTCCCTACCTCATCGCTTGTCTTATGCGTACGGAGCTACCCGCTCACTTCCACCTTTCTAATACCATTTCTTATTTTGTTGAATCGTGTTAAAATGTAGAGAGTATATGTCGAATGGACTGAAGGGGTTAGGTAAGTGAAGGCTTTTATTTCTAAATATTTCAGCAATCATTCCGAAACTAGTGAAGAGCACAAAGATTCGCAGCTTGTTACGCATTATTACAAGGCGAAGCATGATGAATTATTTAATGCGGTGGAGAGCATGTTTTCCAGTCCATCAGAGGTCGTAGCTGTTTCTAAAGAACGCGGGGAAATTACGATTAAGTATAAAGGGAAGCGTCGTGCGTTTATTGTTGCAACGGTAATTATGGTTAGACCGTTCCGGACAGCGGTGGACTTTTCGGTTACGACTGATTCAGGCGGACCAGTGGATTTTGGATTCAGCCGAAATCTCATTGTACAATTTTATGAAAAATTGGATAGTCAGTTTACGACTATCGATCCATCATAGGTGATGAATGAAATGAGACGATGTGGAGTTGATCGAAGTTGAAATGTCCGAATTGCCACTATAAAAGCACAAAAGTATTGGATTCGCGACCTATTGAAGAAGGTCAATCCATACGGAGGCGCAGGGAATGTGAACAGTGTGATTTCCGTTTCACTACGTTTGAGAGAATAGAAGAGGTTCCTTTAATCGTAGTCAAGAAGGAAGGAACACGTGAAGAATTCAGCCGTGAGAAATTAATGCGTGGTCTTATCCGCGCTTGTGAGAAACGGCCTGTGGCTGTTGAAGAATTAGAGAGCGTAACGCTTGATATAGAAAAGGAACTGAGAAACAGAGGTGTATCCGAAGTTCCTAGTAAAGATATCGGCGAGATGATCATGGAGCGTCTTTCATCCATAGATGAAGTAGCTTATGTTCGTTTTGCTTCTGTCTATAGACAATTCAAAGATATCAATGTTTTCATAGATGAACTGAAAGAATTAATTAAACACGAGGATGATGAATGAGCCTGACGTGGCTCATTTTCTTTTTCACAGCAGTGCACAAAGATAATACAGCTAAGACTTCAAGATTTATAGTAGAGGAGGTGTAAGAAGTGAATCATTCTGTAGGTAAACTCTTGCCCGTAGATGGGTTCCGGATTTTAAAATGTGGAGATCTGACGATGAATGCCCATCATTCGCTTACTCATCTTTACCAGCCCATCATTGGTCGATTAGCTATCTCTTTATACCAGGTTTTTGTGTCAGAATCAGAGCTTGTAAAAGTGAATGATGTACAGTCTCACCATACGTTAATGACCTATCTTTCCGCACCGTTGGATAAAGTTTATGATGCAAGGAGAATGCTAGAAGCGATTGGGTTACTAAGAACTTTCAAAGTGAAGAAAGAAAATGAACAATCGGTCTATCTATATAAAGTTTATCCGCCTTTTTCACCCGATGAGTTTTTTATGGATGATATGCTCTCTCTACTTCTTTATCATGAACTAGGAGCTGACAAATATCATCAAATCAAACAGCGTTTGATGACTGAATACGTAACATTGGACGAGTATGAAGAAGTGACCGTTACGTTTGATGAGGTCTTCCATTCTAAGTTTACAGAAGCTATTCCTGCTGATGTACAAACAAAAAGGGACGATTTAAATGACAGGAAAGAACGAGGACCTGTACTTAACTTCAGTCGCGTAGATTTTGATTGGCTTCACCAGTCGTTGAGAAACAGGATGTACCCGAGCGAGAAGATATTGACCGGACCGAACAAGCGGCTAATTGCTCAGCTTGCCTCCCTCTATAACCTGACAACATTGGAATTAGAGAAAGCCATCACGTGGGCAATTGATGAAAACCATCATTTAATTCATGAAGAATTGAAATCAGCGTGCCATGATTTTATGAAGGAAAAGCCCTCAAAAGATCATGCGAACCAGGTGGATCAGCGAGAAAAAATAAAAGAAA
>NZ_JRNX01000282.1 GCF_000786645.1 Halobacillus sp. BBL2006 | reverse complement strand
AAAAACAAAAGAAATCATCTATGAATCTCAAAAACTGGTGGTTCAAATCGAGCGGGGAGACGGTTCAATAGGCTCTGGTTTCTTATACAATAATCAAGGTGACGTCATCACGAATGCCCATGTAGTCTCAAATGCGTCGAAAGTAAAAGTGATCACCGCCGATTCAAAAGAGATGAATGGGAATGTGATTGGGGTAAGTCGAGACACAGATGTTGCTGTTGTACGGGTTCCTGGTTTGAAAGGGAAAGAGCCTTTGCCTATTGAAGCTGAAGACGATACAGAACTCCTTGACGAGGTACTTGCGATGGGAAGTCCACTTGGCTTGCAAAATACAGTAACTCGTGGAGAGATTAGTGGGTTAAATCGGAATTTAGATATCGAACCTTTTGAATATAAGGATGTCTATCAAATCTCCGCTCCGATTTCCCCGGGAAATAGTGGTGGTCCGCTGATCGACGGAAATACAGGAGAAGTGATTGGCATCAATTCGGCAAAGCTAGGAAAAGAATCCATCGGTTTCAGCATACCGATTGCCGATGTGTTACCGATGATTAAAAACTGGACGACTGAGCCGATGAAGTCACTGCCTGATTTTCCTGAGCTCGCAGAAGACCAGCCGCAATCACCGGTAACAGGCACACCAGCGGAACAAGCATCCTATCTTGTGCAATATTTTTATGACAGCATCAACCAGGGGGACTTTGTCACAGCCTACTCGCTGTTAAGCAGCAGTCAGCAGGAGCAGATGTCGTTTGAAGAGTTCCGCTCAGGGTATTACAACACCTTATCAGTGACCATTGATAACCTGGTAGCGGATCCCCAAGAGGACGATGTGGAAGTGACGGTTTTCTTAACGGCAGAAGAAACGAAAGACGGGGAAGTCAAGGTTAAAAAGTATAAGGTAACGTACCCCGTCAAGTTTGAGAATAAATCACTGAAAATTTTCAAGGGAAATGGTGAAGAGCTGACATCTGAATCTAAGGAGGGTTGAAAGGAAACCCCAGAGATACCCTCTGGGGTTTTTTAGGGTTCTAGTCAATTCACCCAAGCATATATCAAGCAAGTATCATTTACTATAAGTAAGGTTCTTTCGAAAAGTATACATGTGTACGGTCGATCAGACTTAAAAGTATACAAGCTTTGAAAGGATCAAATTTGTATTATAAAGAGGGAGAAGTATGCCTAAGCTGATTGCGTTAGATGACGGACATGGAATGGAAACGTTGGGGAAACGTACCCCGGTTATACCTGAATTAGGACGGTCGATCAGAGAGAATGAGTTCAATCGGGCTGTTGTTAATTTTCTCAAACAAGAACTTGAGAGATGTGGATTTGACACGTTACTTGTGGCGCCGACGGATGAAGATATTTCCTTACAAAAAAGGACTGATTTGGCGAATGCAAGAAAAGCAGATATCTATGTAGCTGTCCACTATAATGCATATGATGGTTCATTTTCTGGACAAAACCCTAGTGGAATTGAAATCTATGTATATAATGGGGATCTAAATAGAGAGTCTGGAAAGTTAGCGACTGCTGTAGGGAAATATCTTCGTCAAGGAACAAAACAGAACTGGCGCGGAATTAAAGAAGCGAATTTCTATGTACTTCGTGAAACGAATATGCCAGCTATATTGACTGAAAATGGGTTTATGGATAACAAACAAGAAGCTTTGCTTATGATTGACGAAGATTTTCAGAGGGAAGTAGCGGTGGAACATGCAAAGGGGATTTGTGAGTATTTTAACGTTCCTTATATCTCAGCTTCAGATAATGCTGCGCAAACAGGTTTTAGAGATGTTTCACCTGATGCCTATTATGCCAATGCGGTAAAACGTGCAAAAGACCTCGGATTACTGAATGGATATCCAGATGGTCGATTCCTTCCGGACAACAGTTTAACACGTAAGGACTTTGCTGTCGCGCTCATGCGTTTGTATGACAAATTAAAATAAAGCGAACAGTCACTCCTCGCAAAAGGAGTGGCTTTTTGTTATCATAAATTCTTTTGATCTCACATCAAATGAATAAGAAGGCTCCAGTGGAAAGGGGGGTTCGTCATGCAATACTATCCTCAAATGAACAGGAACCACGGGGAAGCTCGTCTGATTACGGTCAATGGGATGGGAAAGGTGGCAGCAAGGCCGAACGCAGCGACTCTTAAATTTGGAGTGGAAACAAACGATCCAGAATTGCAGGTTGCTCAACAATCCAATGCAAACATTATCAGTCAAATTACACAAGCCTTGATTCAAGCAGGTGTCCCTGAGCATAATATTCAAACCGCCGATTATTACATTTTTCCTGAATATGATTACGTAGACGGAAAACAACAATTCCGTGGATACAAGGTCACTCATATCCTTTCAGTCACTGTGGAAGATATCAGTCAGACAGGCGCTATCATTGATTTAGCCGTAGCTCAGGGTGCGAACCGGGTCTCGAACATCGAATTCACTTTGAAAAATCCCGAAAAGTATTATCAGGAAGCGCTCCGGATTGCGCTCGGCCAGGCACTCGCGCATGCTCAGACGATCGCAAACACGATGCAGTTGAATTTGGATCAGACGCCAGTAAGAATCATTGAAAGAGGAATAAGCAATGTATCTCCCGTTCGGCCGACTCCAAAGGCAGAAATGATGGGTGCTGCTGCGACACCGATTGAGCCAGGAGAACAGGAAATCACAGCCAAAGTAGAAGCCCAGTTTCAATATTTTTCTTAAAACCGCTTATTCACAGGGCGGCTTTATAATATTGGTAAAGAAACCGTCCGTTATTTGCTTCTCATTATGAAAGAGGGAGGAAAGTTGGACGTGACGATGAAAGAAATTCCATATGACAAAAAAGCTTTCATCGAAGGGTACGAAACGAACAGGGTGCCTGTAAGAAAGACATTAAAGCAGATCTTTCATGGGGTATCATCTTGAAAAAGCGGAAGGGAGCTCCCTTCCGCTTTCCTTATGTAGGAGTCCCGTTTGCGCTAGACCTTCTTCTTTTTTCAATCGCATTGACACCCATAACAACGGAAATTAATTCTTCTGTCATAAGCGATCCTGTGTGATTCTGCAATTCATAAGCAGCCGATTGAAAAACCCCACTCACTTTCCGGAAGGTAGCTACCTCTGATCCATTCTTATCGACCATCGTATAATCCTTTGATAAAGCGGGTGATTCGATTTCCAGCGACTGACTCCCAGTTTCATAACGATAACGTTTCGTAAAAAAAGAAAAACTCGTCTTTACCCTTCCCAGCTCTTCTCCACCTCTGCGCTGAATGTTCCATTTGTTCGAAAAGATCGGAAAAGAACCTTGAACAACAATTTCCCCCTGTGCGTTTTCTACATCCACACTTGAGGAAAAAGCACTCTTTAGATTCAAGGCTCCAACCATTTCCTTTTGCCCATTGTATATATCTGTCCGGCCTGAAGAAAAGAAATTATCAGAAAAATAAACACATGATTCCATTTTCATCACTCCTTTGACTTCTTCTACGGACAAGCATTCAAAAATGTTTCAATTTGATAGAAAATTTACTGAATTTGGAGAAATGAATAGAACACGAACGAATATCAAAGCAAGCCTATGGAATGTCTGTAAAAAAGAAAGGAAAATGCTTTGACATCCTGTGTTTAATCCTGTAAATTAGCTTATGGACGAACGATCAATTAATACCGAATGGAAATTATTCGGTTTTTTAGAGGTGTTTACTATGGAAAATGTATTCGACTATGAAGATATTCAATTGGTTCCAGCAAAATGTATCGTGAACAGCCGCTCTGAATGTGATACAACGGTGACATTAGGAAACCATACGTTCAAACTACCAGTCGTTCCTGCCAATATGCAGACGATTATTGATGAGAAGATCGCGACTGCTTTGGCGGAAGGCGGTTACTTTTACATCATGCACCGCTTTGAAGCTGAAATGCGGAAAGATTTCGTGGAAGATATGAAAGCGCGAGACTTGATCGCTTCGATCAGTGTCGGAGTGAAAGCTGAAGAGTATGATTTTGTTCACCAATTAGCTGATGAAAATCTTGTGCCTGATTACATTACGATCGATATTGCTCATGGCCATTCAAATGCCGTCATTGAAATGATTCAACATATAAAAAAACATTTGCCAGAAACTTTCGTTATCGCAGGAAATGTAGGAACTCCTGAAGCGGTCCGTGAATTAGAAAATGCCGGAGCGGACGCAACAAAAGTTGGAATCGGTCCAGGCAAAGTCTGCATTACGAAACTGAAAACGGGTTTTGGAACTGGAGGATGGCAG
>NZ_JRNX01000281.1 GCF_000786645.1 Halobacillus sp. BBL2006 | reverse complement strand
CTTAAGCTTGTTTTTGTTTTCATTTTATAGAAGAAATACATAACATGCAAAATCATTTTGCTACTGGTTGAGTAAAAGTGTCTATTTATTTTGCGGTTATCTAGTGTGTTGAATATTGAAACCCCTTCATACCAACATTTAGAGGTGTTGGCACGGATCTTGCTATATATAAAAGTGAAGACCAGGAGCGGGTATAGCAGCCCTGCTCTATGATTAGGAGGAATACAGATGAATACGACAACTGTGAATTCAAAAAGCATTATGGATCAAACCGAGCGATATGGGGCGAAAAATTATCATCCACTTCCGATCGTGATCTCAGAGGCAGAGGGAGTTTGGGTTAAAGATCCAGAGGGCCATCGATATATGGATATGCTGAGTGCGTACTCGGCCGTTAACCAGGGGCACCGGCACCCAAAACTGATTCAAGCGTTGAAAGACCAGGCGGACCGGGTCACCTTAACGTCCCGCGCTTTCCATAATGATCAGCTGGCTCCTTTTTATCAAAAGGTTTCGGAGCTGACTGGAAAAGATATGGTGCTTCCGATGAATACTGGGGCGGAAGCCGTGGAAACAGCAATTAAAACAATGAGGCGATGGGCGTATGATAAGAAGCAAGTCCCGGCAGGAAAAGCAGAAATCATTGCGTGTGAAGGGAATTTCCATGGACGGACGATGGCCGCGGTATCGTTGTCATCGGATGAGGAGAACAAACGTAACTTTGGACCAGGGCTGCCAGGTATTAAGTTAATTCCTTACGGTGATTTGGAAGCCTTAAAGCAAGCCATTACACCGAACACAGCTGGATTTTTGCTTGAGCCGATTCAAGGAGAAGCTGGCATTGTGATCCCGCCGGAAGGATTCTTGAAAGAAGCTTATGAGTTGTGTAAGAAAGAGAATGTTCTGTTTGTAGCTGATGAGATTCAGTCAGGTCTTGGACGTTCCGGCAAAATGTTTGCGTGTGACTGGGAAGATGTGACACCAGATATGTATATCCTTGGTAAAGCCTTAGGTGGGGGCGTGATGCCGATTTCCTGTGTGGCAGCCGATCATGACGTATTGGGTGTCTTCACCCCAGGGTCTCACGGCTCGACATTTGGCGGTAATCCACTTGCCTGTGCAGTATCGTTAGCCTCATTAGAGGTTATTGAAGAAGAGAAATTAGCGAAACGATCATTGAAACTTGGTCAATACTTCCAAGACCGATTAAAAGAGATCGATAATCCTGCGATTAAAGAAGTTCGAGGCAAAGGGTTATTTGTAGGGGTTGAACTGACGGACCCGGCTCGCCCTTATTGTGAAAAGCTGAAAGAAGAGGGGCTGCTCTGCAAAGAAACGCACGAAACCGTGATTCGTTTTGCTCCTCCACTGGTGATCAGTGAAGAAGATCTTGAATGGGCGATCGAGAAGATCAAAGGAGTATTGTCGGTTTCAAAGACATCATAAGTTGAAAAATTTCAACCAGGTGTAAAGATTGGGAAAAGCAGGTCTATTAAAAAAAGCTCAGCATACAACTAATAAACAAGCATCGGAGCCGCTGGGGTTGTTAAAGTCGACACAGGTGATGTTCCGCGATGCCATAATGAAGGAGGAAAGAGGATGAAGGAAGTTTTTCAAACGATTTATAGTCCTTGTTATGGAAGTATTAAAGAGGTGTTTGTGCAACCCTCGGCTTATGTTTATGAATGGGAGAAGCTGCTTTTAATTGAGACACATGACCAAGAGGAGATTGAAATATCGGTAGGCATCAGCGGGGACATCGTTTCTTTGGAAGTTGCCCCTGGCCAGATGGTTACGCCTGCTTCTGCGTTGACAGTAGTGAGAGATGATCTGCAAATTACGGGAAGTGACTAAGTCTTTCACCAGAATAAAATCCCCAAATAAAATAAGATCCTCTCGTTCACTAGATAGTTGAATGAGAGGATCTTTTTACATGAATGTATTAGTAAACATAATCGAATGTTTTATTCAGGGGGGAGAAGGAATACTATGTATCGTAGTTATTCTTCGAAGGGGCGTGCTTAAATGGGCAAATTCATTTTTAACCTGATCGCTTATCTTCTCGTTATAACCGTGAATGGACTTGCGAATGCGTTACCTCTAAATGGTCAAACGACAGGGGGAATTTCGAACAGGCTGAACGTACTGTTCACACCAGCAGGGTATGTATTCAGTATATGGGCGTTAATTTATATCCTTTTAGGGATTTGGATTATTCGTCAATTTCCGGCCAGCCGCAGAGACCTGCCTGTATACCAGAATACGAGCGGGTTGTTTGTTCTAAGTTCGGTCTTAAATAGTCTTTGGATTTTTATGTGGCACTATGAATTCTTTGGACTTTCTGTCATTGTGATGCTTCTTCTGCTGATTACGCTTATTCGACTTTATGTAAAATTAAAAGCGTCAGATGCGTCGTTCTTCGATTTGCTGCCTTTCTCCGTTTATCTCGGCTGGATTAGTGTCGCTACGATTGCTAATATGAGTTACTATCTGACTTACATTGGCTGGGATGGTTTTGGAATTTCGGCTTCGGTTTGGACGTTCTTGCTATTAATCGTCGCCACTTTATTAGCTATTTTCTTTATGTATAGTGAGAATGATTGGGTTTATCCGCTTGTCTTTGTGTGGGCGTTTATCGGAATAGGTGTGAAGAACCAGGATGCTTATGTGCCGCTTGTGGTGTACTCTTCCTACATTCTTGCTGTGGTTCTCCTGTTCTTTACTGTCATCTATGCATTCAAACATAGAAAATAATTTAAGCCCCTTCTCCTAAATGGGAGGCCACTGAAAAACTAACTTAATTTAAAAATTTACTGAC
>NZ_JRNX01000280.1 GCF_000786645.1 Halobacillus sp. BBL2006 | reverse complement strand
AACCTTCAGCATTTTTACCCTGACATTAAAATCGTCGGTTCCCACGATGGCTATTTTGATTGGGGAAAAAATGATGAAGTGGCCATGAAGGTGAAGCAAGCAGATCCTGATCTCACCTTTGTCGCCTTAGGTGCGCCCAAGCAGGAAAAATGGGTGGCTGAAAACATCGATTCGTTCGATAAAGGCGTCTTTCTCTGCGTAGGAGGAAGTTTCGATGTAATTGCCGGTGATGTCAAACGGGCCCCTGCCTCGTGGCGGAAGCATAATGTTGAATGGCTGTATCGCTTGATCAAACAGCCGAAACGCTGGCGGCGGATGCTGGCATTGCCACGCTTCGCTTTCCGGATAATTAAGAAGAAACTGAGAGGATTCTTATGAGCCGTTCCACCTTGATTAAAGGAACAATTCTATTATCAGGAGCTACTCTCCTTTCCAAATTCCTAGGAGCTATTTTTCGTATCCCGCTGCAAAACATTGCGGGGGACGAGGTTCTAGGGATTTTTAGTATGGTTTATCCTGTCTATATGGTCGCGCTCATCTTATCGGTCGCTGGCATTCCATTGGCGATTTCGAAGCTGATCGCTGAAGCACGGAGTGAAAATCATTTTGACCGCATCAAGGAAATCTACATAACCGCTAGCATTCTCGCCATTCTTTTCGGATTGACGAGTTTTCTATTGATCTATACATTTGCTGAGTCTCTTGCTTCCCTGCTTGGCGGCGAATCTACGAAACTCGCCTTGATTATCGTATCGGCAACCTTATTATTTGCGCCTTATATGGCGGTGTACCGAGGATTTTTCCAAGGATTTGAAACGATGCAGCCAACCGCTATTTCCCAGTTGATAGAACAGTTTGTCAGAGTAGCACTGATTCTGGCCGCTGCCTCCTACTTCGTTGTTCAAGGCTATTCGGACCGAGTTATTGCCGGAGGGACGATGGTCGGCTCTTCTATCGGTGTCCTGGCCTCTCTAGGCTATTTACGATGGACGTTCCAGCTCTCTTCCACCACTCCGCTCCCTTCCGTTCCCTACGACTTTACTATATTTCGTAAGCGGAGTAGGCAAATCTTAAAAGTCTCCATTCCGATTGCGGTCGGTGCGATCACGATGGCACTGATGAATGTCGTCGATGCGCTCACGATCCCTTATGGACTGCGATCATCAGGGATCGACCCTGATGATGTCAATTATGCATATGGATTGTATGGACGCGGGCTCTCCCTTGTTCAGATTGCGACCGTATTTGCCACTTCCATCGTCCTCCCTCTTGTCCCGCTGATTACGAAAAAATTAGCGGAGGGCGATAAAGCAAGTGTACAAAGCATCGTTGCGCGAGCATTTTCGCTGACACATATCATTTCCTGGCCAGCGGCCACCGGAATATTAGCGCTCACCCTTCCGTTAAACCTTGCCTTATTTACGAATTTGGAAGGCAGCTTAGTGCTTGCGGTCGTAGGTTTCAGCTCGATTTATACTTCGCTTGCGGTACTTAGCACCGGAATTTTACAAGGGATGAATCGTTCGGGACAAGCAGCCATTCTTGTGCTTACTGCCATGGCACTAAAATTGGTGGCAAACATCGTACTGATCCAGTCTTACGGTCTGGCAGGCGCAGCAATAGCAACGCTTGTCATCTATATCGTTCTTCATTACTCTAATGTATGGGTAATCAAAAGAAAGGTAACAGTTTCAGCTGCAAATCATGACCGTGCGAAAAGTATTATTTCCTCGGTAATAATGGGGATTATTGTCGCGATTCCTCTGTTGATATTCAATGTGGAAGCTTGGACAAGACTAGAGGCGTTGGTGTACGTGGCAGCTGCTGTCGTCGTTGGCGGTATCCTCTATTTAGCAATGCTATGGCTAATGAAGGTATCAGAAGTGAAGAACCTTCCTATCCTAAAAAAACTTCGGAAGAGGTGAGTGTCATGCACGTCGTTTTATCCGGCTATTTCGGCTTTCATAACACCGGCGATGAAGCTATTTTATTTTCAATGATCCAAAGCCTTCGCAAAGCCGATCCGGAAATACGGATAACGGTATTATCCAATGATCCGGTCCATACGTCAGAAACATATGGTGTGGAAGCCGCTGACCGCTGGAATGTGAAACAAATATTCCGTCTCCTTTCGCAAGCGGATGGATTGATCAGCGGTGGAGGCAGCTTGCTCCAGGATGCGACCGGCATCAAGTCGATCATTTATTATACTGGTGTGATCCGGATTGCGAAGCTTTTGCGAAAGCCCGTGTTTGTATACGCCCAGGGCATGGGACCGATTGATAGCTTTGCAGGAAAAACACTGGTGAAAGGGGCACTGAATAATCGGGTTCGTCTTACAGTGAGAGATGAAGATTCAAAGGCGCTGCTAAAAGTGATCGGCATTCAAAATCGTGTCGATATCGTCCCTGATCCGGTCATGGCGTTAGAAGCGGAATTCTTTGAGAGTCCCTGGTTAAATGATCAGCCTTTCACTAAGATGATTTCAGTCAGTGTACGCGACTGGCCATCTTCAGTAAATTATAAGAAAAAGATCGCCGAGGCACTGGATACGTATGCGAAGCAAGGATACACGATCGTATTCCTACCGATGCACGGGGAACATGATGAGCAAACCTCTCTAGAGGTGACAGGCATCATGATGGAAGAAGCCTATATCGCCCCGCAATATGCTTCGATCGAAGAGAAAATCGCCATCATTAAGAAATCCAGGCTGCTTGTTGGGATGAGACTGCATTCGTTAATCTTTGCAGCGATTGGTCATGTTCCTTTTGTGGCGCTATCTTATGACCCGAAAATCGATTCCTTTGCGAAAATTTGCAATCAGTCTGTAGCGGGTCATGTATCGGATGATGACTGGACGGCCCGTGATCTGGTGCAGGCGATGAATAATCATATAATGAGTAATCCCTTCAATTCGACCAATTTCGATCGCTTAAAAAGTGAGGCTGACGAAACAGCTGCTAAAGCGATTAACTTTATACAAACAAATCAATAAAGGACGCTCTTCTTCTCCTTACCAGAATCTATATTGGATTCTGGTATTTTTTTCAGCAATTTTTAGTACATTGGGCTGCATATGCGCCCTTCTAGTTTAGGAACAATGCCCAAGCATTCTTCATATTTTGTGGAGAATGCATTTACGTACTATCTGTCCATGGAAACAGTGATGTTTACAATCATTGATCAAGCTGGATAACAATGGAGGGTAATAAAATGAGTCAATTTCAAAATGATATTCAGAACTTAGAAGTAGGAGATTTTCGTTCCCAAAACTTAGTCCCAAGTGAGCAGGCGAATGTTTATGGAAACAACTCTCGCTTATGTGTCGGATTCGGATTAGGATTTGGTTGTGTTGGTTTTACATGCTTTGGATGTGCCGGTTGCGCGGGTTGTGGCGGTTGTGCTGGCTGCGGTGGATGTGCTCGCTGTGCGCGTTGCGCAGGTTGTGCCGGCTGTGCGCGATGTGGCGGATGCGGCGGACGTTGTGGCGGTTGCGGAAGGTGCGGCGGACGTTAAATCGTCTGTCTACCAAAAGCACTTCTTAAATCGATTTTCTCCCTATCCCCTGTAGGAACTTCCTCGGGGGATCTTCTTTTGTACCCATACATATGAGACAAGTTGAGTGACATAGTATCGTAGTGGATAGATAGCAAAGTTGGCAAGGAGGAGTGTTATGGCGAAGGTTCATCCCTCTATGCGATTGAAGGTGAAGAAGGGTACGTTTTTCATGCCGGAGTCGAATGGAAACGTGTATTTTAGGAACAATTCAGGCTCATTTCGTATGGAAGGTCGTACCATCCATCAATGGGTGGAAAAGCTTATCCCGATGCTTAATGGTGAGTATTCGTTAGCCAGCCTTACCGATGGATTGCCAGAACCCTATGTTGAGCGAGTCTATGAGATTACGAATGCTCTTTATACGAACGGATTTCTTCGTGACGTCAGTATAGATCGTTCCCACGAATTAGTTCCGCAAGTGGTTGAAAAATTTGCTTCTCAAATCGAATTTTTGGAGAGTTTCGGAGATTCTGCCGGCTGGCGCTTTCAACAATACCGGCAACAAAAAGTATTAGCGATCGGCGAAGGAGCTATGTTCCTTGGATTGGTTTCAGCCTTGCTTCGATCTGGTATGGCCCGCTTCCATGCGTACATGACCAACGCTGAAAACACCAGTATTCAAAGGATAAGAGACTTAGAGAAAGCGGCAAGAGAAACAGATCCAGATGTATCGATCGAGGTGGTAGCAAAGGATAAAGATCGCGTTTCCTGGTTTGAGCAAGTCGATGCTTTTGATGCCATATTATACGTTTCAGAAGAAGCTAATAGCGAGGAACTGCGAGAGGTTCTTGATGCTTGCAAAGAAAAGAAGAAATTGTTTATCCCGGCAATTTGTGATGGAAATACCGGGTTCGCAGGCCCGATTGTGAGTCCTGATTCCGGTAACTGCTGGACGTCCGCCTGGCGAAGTTTGCACGAGAGAGACAATACGCAGACCAATGACTACTCACCAACGGCTGGGGCTTTACTCGCGAATATTATCGTGTTCGAATTCTTCAAAAAGATCACAGAGGTAAAAGAAATCCATCATACTAACCACATGTATCTGTTAGATCTTGAGACTTTGGAGGGCAAATGGAACCCTTATAAGCGTCATCCCCTCGTTACAGGAAAGATTACTGCAGAAATTCTTAATGATCCAGCGGAAGAACTGAGGAAAAAAATCGTACAAAGAGATAGAAATGAATTGCTTTACTACTTCAGTGAAATAAGTGCGAGTCAACTTGGAATTTTCCATCACTGGGAAGAAGGCGATCTGACTCAGCTGCCTCTATCTCAATGCGAGGTTCAAGTGGTTAACGTGAAATCAAACGAATTACACCCGAGCATCGTATGTGCGGCAATGACCCATGAAGAGGCCAGACGGGAAGCAGGATTAACCGGTATTGAACAATATGTGACGCCTTTAAAGACCGAAATTTTAGCATCACTCACCCCTCCTAACTATCAGCCAGTATCTCTTCACATCGGTGCCGGGGCTACACTAGTAGAAGGCATCGACAGAGCGTTGCAAAAAACAATAGAAAATGAATGGAGAAAGCAAGCGCCACAGTGTGAAAAAGCCATCACGAGACTCCAGTTGAATAAGATGGAGGACGACCGCTGCCGCTATTATCTCCAATGTTTAGCGACAATGGACCTAAAGCCAGAGTTGGGCTTAGGGGAAAATGCCTATGGTTTTCCTGTCGTATGGATAAAAATGCAGGATCAGCAATGGTGTGGGTGTATTGGATTTAACCGGACACTCGCTCTACGTGAAGCGCTACACTTTGCTGTGATGCGAGCCCAGAACAAAAACATTTCAATCCCTTGTCAGGCCCCTTCTCTCTCCAACCTCTCATTTGAAGATGGAGCTGTCCAATCCGTTGATATTCCAGCCTATGATTCTCAAGATCAGGCTGAGGTTCTTCAGTCTGTCATTCATCGCCTGGAACAATACTTTAAGAAGCTGTGTTTTGTAAAAGTGGAGCTTGATCCCTTTGAACAAGACGGAATGATCGACATCTATGGCGTAGTGTTCGGTGAGGAGGAAGGAATATGAGCTCCTCGATTACCGTTGCAGGAAAAGGATCGTTACTAGAATTTGTGACCAAGGAACTAGACACTCACTATGAGCTGACGGAACTCCCTGACTTAGATACGCCCATCCCCAAACGGACACAGTTGCTTCTTGTTTTGGAAGATGGTTGGAATCCATCCACATCGAAAAAAGCTGAAGAGACTGCACGGGCGTATGGTATCGATTGGCTACGGGGGTTTGTGTCTTTTGGCGAAGGGATCATCGGACCCTTTGTTCACCCTGGTCAAGAAGGATGTTCCCAATGTGCGGATGCAAGAAGACTAATGGCTGCGAGCGATCGTCAGGACATGTGGGATATCCATGGGAGTTTGGCTGAGAAACAAGACACCCTGAATGATGAATGGTTATCAACTCCCGGCGTTTTGCAAATGGTTCAATTGATCAAAAATGAAGTAGATCAAGTGATGAACGGAAGACGCTCTAAACTAGAAGGAGCTATTCAGCGGATCAACATGAGGACATTGGATAGCTCACGCCACTTGATTTTGCCGGATTCTTCTTGTTTCGTGTGCAGTCATGTAGCTGATGATTCCCCAGCCGGTGCTGTGATCTCGCTGGAACCAAGTATGAAAATCAGTGAAAATAGTTACCGATGCCGGTCGATCAATGAATTAAGCAAAGTTCTCTCAAGAGATTATCTAGATCAACAAACAGGGATGTTGAATAGTAAACTGATTGATCCCGAAACCCCGTTTGCCGATGTCATTATCAACCTCCCGTTAATGAATGGAGATGAAGGGTCTGCAGGACGAACGAATTCTTATGCTCTCAGTGAAATGACCGCCATTTTAGAAGGACTGGAGCGGTCTTGCGGTATTGCTCCCAATGGCAAAAGAACGGTTGTTTATGATTGTTACAGCAACCTTGAAAATGCGCTTCATCCCCTTCAGGTGGGCGTTCATTCAAAAGAACAATATGCAAAGAAGGATTTTCCTTTTACCGCTTTTCATCCAGATAAAAAAATGAATTGGGTGTGGGGCTATTCCTTAATCAAAAAAGAGACAATTCTGGTGCCGGAACTGCTGGCATATTACAGCATGGGGGGATGTGGGCACGGAACGATTTTTGAAACCTCTAATGGATGTGCGATCGGAGGAAGTCTGGAAGAAGCCATTTTCCACGGAATCATGGAAGTGCTGGAACGGGATTCTTTTCTAATGTCCTGGTATGCGAAGCTCCCGCTCCCTCGTATTGATCCTTACTCTTCCAACGACGAAGAGCTGCATTTGATGATTGACCGGATGCGAGAAGTCGCGGGCTATGATCTTTATTTATACAACGCGACGATGGAGCACGGAATCCCCTGCATTTTTACGATAACGAAAAACCGTCGATCTGATTCCGATGGACTGAATCTCATGTGTGCTGCCGGTGCTCATCTGGATCCGGTAAGAGCGGTAAAAAGTGCCGTTTATGAAAGTGTTGGAATGATTGAACCTTTGAATAAAGAGTTTAGAAAGAACAAAGCTGACTATCTAAAAATGCTGAGCGATTCTTCTCTTGTACAAAAAATGGATGATCATGGGATGGTGTATGGACTTCCTGAAGCTGAAGAACGGCTTCACTTTTTGTTACATCAAGATCAGCCTATGCAGACATTTGAAGAAGCCTTTCACTGGAGAAAGAATCATCCTGATCTCACGGAAGACTTGAAGGAGATTCTCCAGGTCTTTCGCCAGTTACAACTCGATGTCATCGTTGTCGACCAAACGTCACCGGAAATCAGACGCAATGGACTCCACTGCGTGAAGGTGCTCATTCCAGGTATGCTTCCAATGACATTTGGTCATCATCTTACCCGTGTCACTGGATTGGGCCGAGTATTGAAGATTCCTAAACAACTCGGTTATCTTGACCGGGAGCTAACGCTTGAGGAACTCAATCCTCATCCGCACCCGTTTCCTTAAAGGCACGGAGCTGTTAACCGTAATGGTCGCATTTGGATTGGTTTACTTGGGTATTCAGAATTCGGCAACAACGTGCAGGATTGTGGAAGACTTGATTTCGAGATGTTTGCCTGTTGCGTTGTCGGTATGCGGAGAAGGTGGTCGGGGAAATAGCTCGCTTTCCGTGGGCGTACGGTGAGCCTCCTCAGGCTGCGCCTTCCGGGGTCTCACCCTGTCCTTTGATCCCACAGGAGTCTCGCCATTTCCCCGACCACCTTTCCAAAAGTGAGGGACGGAACAGAAATCTAATATTGAAGACTCACTCATTGAGTGTTGATACAACAGCGTTTGTATTAAGTTTCACTATGAGCGCTGACAATTCATAGAGTGAAGGTCCGTTAGCCATAAATCAAGCAGGGAGGGATGGAAAACTGGGAGACTCCTGCGGGATATGCAGACTCGACGAGACCCCGGAGGAC
>NZ_JRNX01000028.1 GCF_000786645.1 Halobacillus sp. BBL2006 | reverse complement strand
TGGCGGGAAAAGACGCTTGATTCAGTTGCCGACGACCATCTTCAATTGAATGCCTTCCATGATCAGCTAATGTATCAAACCATTAGCATTGCGCAAGACAAGATCGAAAGTGAGCAGGGGAAATCACCTGCTCCTTTTGCGTTTTTTTTAATGGGAAGTGCTGGACGATTCGAGCAGTCCGTTTGGAGTGATCAGGATCATGGAATCGTATTTGACGGTCCGGATCATTATCAGGATTACTTCTTGAATTTAGGTGCGGAAATCAGCCATGGGTTAGAAGTCGTCGGATATGAAAAATGTGAAGGCAATGTCATGGCGTCTAATCCATTGTGGTGCCAATCGATCGAATCATTTAACAAGCAGATGGAAGAATGGCTGGACGAGGAAAGCTGGCAGTCGTTACGGAATTTTTCTATTTTCATCGATTCAAGGGTCTTGGATGGGAATGAGGATTACTTGCTGCAGGTGAAAAAGACTTGCTTCAACATATTAGAAAATAACCCTCATTTGTATTCCCGCTTAATTGATAACTTTGAGTTCATTAAGAAAGGAGTCGGTGTTTTCGGGCAGCTGCTCCCAGAACAGCGCCAAGGAGTAAATGGGGAAATTCATTTGAAGCAGACCGCTTATTTCCCGTATGTGAATGCCCTTAGGATTTTAGCATTGAAAAAGGGAGTAAGTGCCGCTCCGACCCTGGAGCGATTTGAAATTCTCAATTATAATTATCCGTTCATTGAAGCTTATGAGAAGGACTTTCGTGAACTTCTTGAATTTCGTCTCCGGTTTAGAAAAGAAGCGACGAGCTATGATAAGGTTCATTTGCTTCCGATTGCCCGCTTATCGAGGCAGGATAAACAGGAATTGAAACACCTAATTAAAAGAGGACAAAAGCTATTTTCGAAATCAAAATCGATGCTTCATGAAGAGGATGCATTATGAATCCATTTGTCCAGTTCGTCAAAGATCTATCTGATCGACTGGGAAGCGGCTTTTCCTCTTTAAATCAAAACGATCCCTCGAAAGTGGCTTATGTGAGAAATCTGGAACGACAAATGAGAAGCACCGATACACTTGATATTCCTTTCAATGACTTGCCAGTTGTTGTTTTTGATCTTGAAACGACAGGATTTTATCCTTATAAAGGAGATGAAATTCTATCTATTGGCGCGGTAAAGGTTGAGGGGACACGAATCCTTGAGGAGCAAACTTTTTATTCGCTTGTGTACAGTGAGACTGCCCCGTCGGAAGAGATTGGGGATTTGACCGGCATTACAGGAGAAATGCTTGCAGAAGCTCCTCCGCTCCGGGATGTGTTGAAGGATTTTTATTCGTTTGTAAAAAACGATGCATTAGTTGCTCACCATGCGAGCCATGAGAAACAATTTATGAATCACGCTACATGGCTTGCGCTAAGGAAAAATTTTCAACACCGCATTGTCGATACTTCTTTTTTAACGAGAATTATCCATCAAGAAGAGAGTTTAGTAAGTCTTGATGAATGCTGTAAGCATTATGGGATTTCGATTGAGCAACGGCACCACGCTTTTCATGACTCTGTAGCAACCGCAAAGCTATGGGTGGAAAGTATTCAAGAAATTAAACAGCTTGGCTTTGCAAACCTAAAAGAGGTATATACCCACCTCGCCACAATGGATAAATAAAAAAGCGCCTGTCCTAAAGAATTTTAGGAGGCGCTTTTACTTTTAGTTTTTCATAAGGTCAGCCACGATTTCATAAGAACGAACACGAGCTTCGTGGTCGTAGATTTGTGAAATCACCATGATTTCGTCTGCCTGGGTATCCTCTTGGAATTTCTCGAGTTTTTCTTTTACGGTGGCAGGACTTCCAATGATGGAAGCGCCTAGCTGTTGCTGTAAGGCAGCTTTTTCTCCTGCTGTCCAAACCTCATCCATATTCTCGACGGGCGGCTGTAAAAGGTGATTCGTATTCCGGACCAAATTCAGAAACTGTTGCTGTAGAGATGTAGCCAATCGTTCAGCTTCTTCATCCGTATCGGCTGCAATTACGTTTACACCGACCATCACATGAGGCTCCTCTAATATAGAAGAAGGTTTGAAAGTTCGACGGTATAAGTCAAGTGCTCCAAGGGTGTTGTTAGGAGAAAAATGGCTGGCAAATGAAAATGGAAGCCCAAGCTGTCCGGCGAGTTGGGCGCTGAATCCACTGGATCCGAGCAGCCAAATCGGAATATTTAATCCTTCTCCAGGTATCGCCTTTATTCGGTTTTTCCCTTCGAAATACCCTCGTAACTCTTCCACTTGATCGGGGAAGTTTTCAGCACGACTATTCAAATCACGTCGAAGCGCCTGAGCAGTGAGTTGATCTGTCCCGGGTGCGCGTCCTAAACCGAGGTCAATCCTACCTGGAAATAGCGTTTCAAGCGTTCCGAATTGCTCGGCAATGACAAGCGGTGCGTGATTGGGAAGCATCACGCCGCCTGATCCTACCCGAATCGTCGATGTGTTGTGTGCGACATGGCTGATTGCGATGGATGTGGCTGAACTTGCAATAAACGGCATATTGTGGTGTTCAGCCATCCAATATCTTGTGAACCCCCACTTTTCAACATGTTGAGCTAAGTCTACAGTGTTACGGAAGGAATCCGCAGGGCTTCCTCCTTCGATAACAGGGGCTAGGTCTAATACGGAAAACTCTATATCTTGCAGTGTTTTTACTGACATGATTCAACCTCTTTTCTATATCAAAAGATCATATAGTTCATCTTATCAAGATTATTTCGGGTCTAAAAATAATCTGTTTACCTTGTTGAGTAAGAGGGGGAAACTTAGAAGGGAAACACTCCCGACGTGCAGGGGTTCCACCAAACATTGTGAAGTCATCCATCTAACAAATGAGTTAATCACTTCCTATATACAAAAGTGGATCAAAAATCTTATTCAACACAAATGCAGAATTGTGGAAGACTTGATTTCGAGATAATCAGGGTTCGTTGCTGTATTGAGGTTCAGGGTTGGTTGGGAAGCAGCTCGCTTTCCTGCAGGGATGACGGCAAGCCTCCTCGGGCTCGAGGAGGCTCAGCGCATGCCCGCGGAAAGGGAGTCGTTTTCCCCGCCACCATCATCGCACATGAAAGCCTCGAAACTGAGTCTTCCAGAATAGGGAGCTTTAATCGAAAAAGAAAACAATAAGATTTAACACACCAACATAAAAACCCGCAACACTAAGAGAGACCATCCACCTCTCAGCGCTGGAAAGGGGATGGTCTCTCTTAGTGTTGCGGCTCTTTCAATTCATACAATGGAACTTCTTGATTCACATTAGGCTGATCTACGGGATGAATGCGAGCCATCTCGTTTCTTTCAATCACTTTTTCAATGTAAACCTCTCTGTCCTGATGAGTGACATGAATCATTTCAGGAGAATTGAAAATTTCTTTCGCACGTTCTTTGTTCATACGTAAAGACCTCCTTTAGGTGTACTAAGCTTAATGTTTGCTTGAAGCGCTAAGTATATTCTTTACGTTGTAAAAATTTAGTTAAAATGCTAACGAGCAGCATGAATAGGAGGTATGGAGGGAATCAGTCAATAGGGTTGAAGAAACAATATCGTGTAGGAGGTAATAATGGATATGCGAATGATGGAAAAATTGATTTCTGGACCTTCGGATGAACATGGGTTGAAAAATATTCTTGATCAAGTGAAGAATAATAAGGCGAAGATTATAGAGGATGACCGAATTTACTTCGATCACAAAAAGAATGAGAAGATGAAAGAGACCTATTATAAAAAGATTGATTTTAACTCTCCTAACATCGAAGAAATTAAGGAGCTTGTTCAATCTACTCATAAGAATCAACTGCGTTATGATCCAAGTGAATATGTCTATCCCTGGGTGGACTTGCGCCCGGATGGGAAGTTGAGCAGTATTTATTCAGGTAAGAATCGAGAGCCGGAGGATGTCATTCAAGAGGATTATGAAACTTCAAAAAACCGAAAAGCCGCTATTGAAAGTAAGGAGGATCGTGATTCCTCGAAATTGATCAGCGAAGTTGTTGCTGCCTTCAAATACAATTGCGAACATACAGTGCCTCAATCGTGGTTTGATGAGCATGAGCCAATGCGCGGGGACCTACATCATCTGTTTACGTGTGAGCCACGATGTAATTCTATAAGAGGGAATTATCCCTATCACGATTTTAAGGATTATCCAGAGAGGACTGAGGTCGAAATCAATCGTGTTGAGAAGCAGTGTGGAAAGGCGGAAGACGGGTTATTTGAACCAGAATATGCGAAGGGAACTGTAGCCCGTGCCATGCTCTATTTTTTAATACGATATCCGGACCGTATTGGCTCTAATCATAAAGATAAAATTGATGAGCAACTCTTACTTGAATGGCATCGAAATGAGCCGCCAGAGGTTTATGAGTTTCACCGTAATCAGGCAATATATGAAGTTCAAGGTAATCGAAATCCGTTCATTGATTTTCCAGTGGAAATGATCATGATATACAAGTCCGAATAGAGCGCAATATCATCGATAATGTAATAATTATCAGTATTTGCCGATATATATCAGCGAATGACGATATATATCGGCGAACATTCATTTATATCAGCGAAAATCTGCTCAGGAAAGGATAAACTCTATTTTATTACGAATGCCGCCCAATAAATCCTCCACCGTAAGTTCTTCTTGATACATGTACATAAGGAATTCAAAACCGAGCGAGCTGTAAATAATTTCAGCTGCTTGATTGGAATCGAACTCTGTCTGAAGCATCTTTTCTTCTTTCAAATGATTCAAAAATTCAATCAGTTCATCGACTAGCATGAAATCGAGGCCGACGAATTTCTTCAACATCTCAGGCTTTGATTGGAATGAGTAAATGGCGATTCCCATCATGTCTCGGAACAGTGTTTTACTGAAGTGAGTATAGCGCTCCACACGATTATATAAGTAATGATAGACCAATTCAGCAACTTCGCGATTCCGATCTTCTTCTTTGATTTTATAATCTTTCTTATCCATATCCTCGACAAACTCTTCAGAGAAAACCTCCACTAACAGTTCTGCTTTTGAATCAAAATAATTAAAGAGAGTCCCTACACCGATATCTGCTTGTTTGGCAACTTCCTCCGTGGTCGTCGCGTCATATCCATTGGTGAAAAAGAGCTCCTTAGCTGTATCGAGAATCCGTTCTCTCGTCAGCTGTTTCTTTTCACTTCGTCCCATTCCCATCATCTCCTAAAAAAAGTGAGTGCACTCATAATTGAGTGTACTCACTTTTTACGGAAAGAGTCAAGCTCGCTCCAGCATCCGGTCTAATGCCATTTTCGCATCGATCGCGATTTCGGTGTCTACTTTAATTAAATTTTGCGGCTTACCATCCGCTAGTGATTCCAGTGACCAGGCTAGGTGAGGGAGGTCGATCCGGTTCATTGTAAGGCACGGGCACATCATTGGGTTTAATGAGATGATGTGTTGTTCCGGGTGCTCCTGGATGATTCGGTTGACGAGGTTCATCTCGGTACCGATGGCCCAAGCGCTGCCAGCAGGGGCATTTTTGATGGCATTAATAATGTAGTTCGTTGACCCTGCCTGATCGGACAGCTCGACGACCTCCCGGCTGCACTCGGGGTGGACGATGATTTTCATATCAGGGTAGTCTTCACGGACTTGGTGAATGTTTGATACCGTAAAATTTTCGTGAACGGAACAGTGCCCTTTCCACAAAATTACTTTCACTTCTTCCAGAGGCACTTTATGAATTAACTCTTCTAAAATTGGATCCCATACCGCCATTTGCTCTAGAGGAATGCCTAAATCATAAGCTGTGTTCCGTCCCAGGTGCTGGTCGGGCAAGAATAAAATCCGCTCTTTTTGAGTAAAGGCCCATTCAATCATTCCCGTCGCATTGGAGGAAGTGACGGTAGCTCCGCCGTGCTTTCCAACGAAGGCTTTAATGGCAGCGGTCGAATTTACGTAGGTGAGAGGAAGAATGGTATCATCGAACTTCGTCATCAATTTCTCCCACGCTTTTTCCGTTTGGGTAATATTCGCCATATCGGCCATCGAACAGCCTGCGCGCATATCGGGTAGATAGACGTGCTGATCCTCGCGCGTCAAAATATCCGCGGTCTCTGCCATAAAGTGCACTCCACAAAACACAATCGCTTCCGCTTCATGTTGATTTGCAGACAGTTGAGCAAGCTTCAAGGAATCCCCACGAGCATCAGCGAACTGAATGACTTCATCCTTTTGATAGTGGTGTCCAGGCAGGAAAAGCCGAGTACCCATGCTGTCTTTCACATTCTTCACACGTTGTTCGAGCTCTTCTGCTGTCATTGTTTTATACCGGTCAGGGAGTGTTGGGGTCGATTGTTCCATTGTCTCAAATAGATTCATCGTTGTACCACCTTTATTTTAATGGAAACTTTCGCACTAATGTCTAAGGCAGAGGCGGAATGAGTCAGCGCGCCTAAGGATATATAATCAACGCCTGTATGGCGATAAGAAGCCAGGTTAAGAAGGGAGATGCCACCGGATGCTTCCGTCGTAATCGCAGAAGGAACAAGAGTGGCGAGATGCTGAATCTCTTCTGGCGTACAGTTGTCGAACATAATGCAGTCGACACCCGCCTCCACAGCTTCCAGGACCTGTGCTTCGTTCTCTGTTTCAACTTCAATTTTGACCATGTGTCCTAATTCAGATCGTACTTTTTCCACCGCATGCAAGATCGACCCAGAAAAAGCGATGTGGTTATCCTTCAGCATAACGGCATCATATAACCCATATCGGTGGTTTAAGCCGCCTCCTGCTCGGACAGCATATTTTTCGAACATCCTTAACCCAGGTGTTGTCTTCCTTGTATCGCAAATCCGTGTGTCATCACTGTTAAGGAGTTGAACGGCTTCTCTAGTTGTCGTAGCAATTCCGCTCATCCGTTGAATTAAATTCAGGATCACTCGTTCACCTTTCAAGAGGTTCACGATCGGTCCTTGTATGGTTGCGATCGGAATTCCTGAAGCGACCACAGCCCCGTCTGGAATATGCACTTCTGTTTTGATTGTACTGTCTAATAAGTGGAATCCTTCATGGATGATTTCCGCTCCACAAAACACACCGGTTTGCTTGCTCATAAAGACCATTTCGCCTACGGTATCATTTAGGAAGAGATACTCACTGGTGACATCTTGATCTCCGATATCTTCTAGGAAAAAGTCTTCAAGTTTCTTTTTAAGTTTTAATTTGTTCATCGATTTCCCTTCTTTCCAGCGTACGTTGTTGTACGATCTGTTTTAACTTCCACCCTTCAATCTCATAGGGGTAATCACTCCTGAAATGTCCGCCGCGGCTTTCTTCTCGCTCTAGTGCGGAGCAGGTGATCAACCATGAAGTTTGCAGCATAAACAAGAGCTTCACTTGTTCGATAGTGAGCAAACTCAAGTCAAAATAAGGTAGTTGGTCGATAGGAAAGGACTCTAACCATTCCTTATGGAGCAGCAAGTCCGTTTTTGACCTGACGATGCCGACGTGGTTCATCATTCGACTTTGAATTTCTTCTTTTTCAGGCAGAGGAAGCGAATAAGGTCCTTTATGGTATTGCCTTTGTGATTCTGCTCTCAGGTGGGCAGAAAGGTTTGTATTGATGTATTGTGCAAGGCGTTTTCCGTACACTAAGCCTTCAAGTAATGAATTGCTCGCTAACCTGTTAGCTCCATGTACACCTGAACTAGCGGCCTCCCCGATTGCGTAGAGACCTTCAATCGTCGTTCTCCCAACATCGTCAATACGGATGCCACCCATCGAAAAGTGGCAGCCAGGGGCGACTGGGATCAATCCATCCTTAAGAGAGAGACCGATACTTTTACACAAAGAAGAAACCGTAGGAAATCGTTTCTCAAATTGTGATATTGAGCGAATGTCCAGGTATACGCGATGTCCTTTTTGTAAATGGGCATAAATGGTTTGGGCAACAACGTGACGAGGAGCTAAATCTTTCAATAGGTGGACATGCTCCATCAGCCGCTCTCCATTATCATCAATGAGGACGGCGCCCTCTCCTCTAACGGCTTCAGAAACCAAACCTTTCGTTTTCCCTTCGCAATAGAGGAGGGTTGGGTGGAATTGAATAAACTCCATATCACAGATCTCGGCTCCAGCCAGGTAGGCTAAGGTCATTCCATCACCAGTGACGGATTCAGTATTGGAGGTGTAAGAATACAGTTGTCCACACCCACCTGTAGCGAGAACTACATGGGGGGCAGAAAATGTGTGAGTCTCTCCAGCCGAATCTTTACTTTTAACCCCGCAGCAACGACTTGTAATATCCTTCTGCAATTCATAGACGAACTCATTTTCATAGATTGTAATATTTCCTGTGAGCTTGGAAATCAACCCTTGGACGATTCGTTTTCCGGTCTGATCGCCGCCTCCATGAACGATACGGTTGTAACTGTGGGCTCCTTCATTTCCGAGCAAAAGAGACCCGTTTTTATCGTGATCGAACTGACAACCGTCCTTGATAAGGTCCTCGATAATTCCTGGCGCTTCGGTTGTTAACTGAAGCGTTTTGCAAGCATCATTTATATATCTTCCTGCTTCCATCGTGTCTAAATAGTGGGAGCAAGGGTGATCATCCTCATGGATGGCAGCCGCAATTCCTCCTTGAGCAAGAGAAGAATTGCTTTGACGCAGCGTAGACTTTGTGAGAACAATCACATTTAAATCCTTACGTAAATGTCTGGCTAATTGTAAGGAGGCAATGCCGCTTCCTACAATGATGACGTCCGCTTTTTTCATTCCAGTCCTCCTGTAAATTTACAGATGTATTGACACCTATATTTACACACAATTAAAATAATGACAAGTGTTTTATCCGAAAAAGGGAGAGGAAGGATGAAATGACGACTTATTTCGACTATGCTGCGACCTGTCCGATTGATGAGGAAGCGTTGGAAGCATACATGAAAGCATCAAAAGAGTTTTACGGAAACACAAGTAGTTTACACGATGCTGGGACGAAGGCGGCCAAGCTGTTGGAACATTGCCGTACATCGCTAGCGAATCTTATGAACGTGAAATCTGAAGGTATTTATTTTACAAGCGGGGGAACAGAAAGCAATGTTATAGGCATTCAAGCTTTATTGGACGCTCATCCAGGAAACCACATTATTGCTTCAGCCGCTGAACATTCATCCATCCAGCACCTTTTAGAAAAATTGGAGCAGGAGGGCTATGAAATCAGCAGAGTTTCCTTAACACCGGAAGGCATTCTTGATATAAAAGAGCTGGAAAGTTTAATTCGTGAAGAGACGGCCCTCGTTACCATCCAGCATGTGAATGCCGATATCGGAACTGTTCAGCCAATTCAACGCATCCATACCCTTTGTAAGAAGTGGGGAAGTCTATTTCATAGTGACTGCGTCCAATCTTTTGGAAAAGTTGATCTCGCTTCGGCCGCTCCCTATTTTGACAGCTTCTCAATATCAAGTCATAAAGTGTATGGACCTAAAGGTGTAGGGGCTGTATATATACGACCGAGTTTATCCTTCCAGCCCTTATTGCCCAATGTCATTCATGAGTCAGGCGTGAGGGCAGGGACGGTCAACACTCCAGGCATTGCAGGTTTTTTAGTCGCTGCTGATAAAAGCGTCGCTTCACTTGAGGAACATCAAAGTGTGATCAGAAAAAGAAAAGAATATTTTATGGAGTTATTGACGGAGGCTGCAGGTGAGCTGACGGTTTTGGGAGGACTGAATGAGGTTCCTATATTGGGGCTATGTATAAAAGGAATGGATGGACAATGGGCGATGCTTGAGGCAAACCGTAAAGGCTATGCCTTTTCAACAGGAAGTGCCTGTCAGGTGAGAAGTGAAGGACCTCCTCAAACGCTGCTTTCCATGGGGTTTTCTGAGCAAAACGCAAAAACGTTTATCCGCTTGTCTTTCAGTCATCTGCATTCCGAGGAAGACGTGAAAGGATTGGCGGATTGTCTGAAGCAAATTATGGCTGACCAAGTACGAAAGGTAAATGTGTGAATAGCCACGGTTTTTGATATAGTAACAAACTTTACATTCGGGGGTGTTTCCTCATAGTTTGTCCTGCTTTCTCATAGAAATAAGGGAAGAGAGGAGAGGTAGGATGGGGTTGTTACGTGAATTTCGAGAGTTCACTGTCAGGGGGAGCGCTGTCGATATGGGAGTCGGGATGGTATTGGGAGCAGCTTTTAGTGGTTTTATCGATTCGCTCGTCACCGACATCCTACTCCCGCCTGTCGGATTACTGTATTCAAAAATGAATTTTGAAAGCTTATTCATCAGCTTGAGCGGAGATTTTTATCCAACGCTTTCTGCGGCAAAGGAAGCAGGAGCGGCAACGATCAATTATGGTCTGTTCATCACGGCGACTGTAAGGTTCCTCATCATTCTTTTTGCAGTATTTTTAGTTGTGAGGCAAATTAATAGGTGGAAAAAACCTCACCAGCATCCTTTGCATTCTATGACGAAAAAGGAATGCCCGTATTGCTGCATGCCGATCCCAACCCAGGCCGTGATTTGTCCGAACTGTTCATCCTCCCTTGAGAAAAAGGAAGATCGGTGGAAGCAAGCGAAGCCGAAGTGGAGGGTGAAGTGAAGGGTGGAGT